>JAEZLB010000278.1 GCA_023435945.1 Pseudomonadota bacterium
CCACGAGGGTTTCTATTACGTGCTGTCGCCGGTATTGCTCAACTGTATTGTCATGGTGCTGGTTGCTATTGTCTACAACAATGCTGTCCGGCGTCACTATCCTCATGTGCCGCAGCCCGTTAAGCGGCCGCAGGGCACGGCTGACGTGCCGCCCAGTGACAGGATAGGGGTGACGCCTGACGATCTGAACACAGTGCTGCGTGAGTACAATCAGGTGGTGGATATCAGCCGCGACGAGTTGAACACCTTACTGATGCAGGCCGAACAGCAGGCTTACAAGCGTCGTACCGGCGAGGTCACCTGCGCTGACATCATGTCACGCGACGTGATTACCGCTGAATACGATACGCCTCTCGAGGAGGCATGGACATTGATGCGGCGGCATAACATCAAGGCTTTGCCGGTTATTGATGCAGGCCGGCATGTAATCGGCATCGTTACGCAGGCCGATTTCATGAAGCACGCAGGCCTGGAAGAACTCGAGGATTTCGGGGTCCGATTCCGCAATTTTATGAGGCGCAGCTTCAGGCCAGGCTGGGAAAAGGCTGAAGTAGTGGGGCAACTGATGAGTACACCGGTAAAAATTGCAAGATCCGCCTCCCATATCGTCGAGCTGGTGCCGGTGTTGTCCGACGGCGGATTTCATCATTTGCCGATTGTGGACGAAGAGAACCGGCTGGCTGGTATCGTCACGCAATCTGATCTGGTGGCTGCGCTCTATCAGAAGCGTATTGTCCCCACTCTTGCTCAAGGCACTATGAGTGGCGCGAGGTGAAAATAGTTTTCCAGAAGGAATGGCAGTCTGAGTGCAATGTCGAGCAGAATGCAGAGTAAGAACATTGAGGAGAATTATCCATGTCTGATAGAGAAAACCAGCTGATAGATTTGATCGCTGCCGGCGTCGTGAAGGCCATACCAGAAGCCATCATCTTTGCCGACTTGGGGGGAAAGGTACGCTACTGGAATCAAGGTTCTGAAGATTTATTCGGCTTTACGGCGCGAGAAGCGCTAGGGCAAAGCCTGGATCTGATTATCCCGGAGCGCATGCGCCAGGCCCACTGGGATGGTTACAACAAGGCCATCGAGCACGGCGATACTTATTCCGGTCGCGGCTCGCGTGTCACACGCAGCCTTCACAAGGAAGAAGGGCGCACGCTGTATGTGGATATGAGCTTTGCAATCGTGAAAGATAATGAGGGTAAAGTGATCGGCTCGTTGGCCGTTGCGCGTGATGCGACGGAACGCTTTACTGCCGAGAAGGAGATGCGCAAGCAGATTGCAGCACTTTCCGCCAATACGACCCCCAAGACTTAATCTCTCAGACAGGCACTACTGCGATACCCCCTAGCGTGCATTGGACCTGGGAGAGTCTGCAGAGGAATTAGCGGAGGGGTTGCGTTTATTCGGCCTTTTGATTTCTCCTGCATACTCCTGCACTACGGCATTCACTTCCGCGCCAAACAGGAGAATTGCCGACGACAGAAAAAAATAGAAAAGCAGGATGATGATCGCACCTAGGCTGCCATAGGTTGCGTTGTAATTAGCGAAATTGCTGGCGTAGAAATTGAAACCTATGGAAGAAATAATCCAGATGGCAACTGCGAGCAATGCCCCTGGCGTGATAAAGCGGAAGCGCTGTTTGACGTTGGGCGCTACGTAATAAATCAGCGCAATAGTTAGATTCAGTGCCAGAAAGGCGACTGGCCATCGTATCCATGTCCAGACCGTAACAAAGACCTGGCCTAATCCAATCTGGTCTGCTATCCACTGCATTGCTTGCGGTCCTACTGTAAGCAGCGCAACACCGATAATCAACAGGATGGCTAATCCTATCGTATAGAGTAGGGATAGCGGAAACAGCTTCCAGGCAGGCCGCTCTTCCGTTACATCGAAGGCAATATTCATTGCATGCATGATGGAGCGCATTGCCGCCGAGGCGCTCCACAGGGCGACCAGCGCACCGATAGACAACAAACCTTCGCGCGGCTGCTGTAGCTCGTCCAGCACTTGGTTCAGTTGGCCCATCGAAGCCTCAGGCACGAATACCGCAAGCTCATTCCGTATCCATGAAAAAAAGTGGGAAAGATCGAGGAATGCCAGGAGCGCGACTAAAAAAATAATAAAAGGAAAAATCGAGAAAATAATCTGGAATGCCAAGGCAGACGCATGGGTCGAGAGGTCGTCGTCAATAAAATCCTGAATGGATTTCTTCAGCAACTCCATGACGCTCATGCCACGCAATAACGATATGGGCATTCCTTACTCCTTGGGTGCGTAATGCAAGACCAGCAGTCGTATACTGCAAGAAAAATGCCAAATGATTGTGGGGAATGTCTTTTGCCGGTTCAGTCACTACGAGTTGGTAGGCGATGTGCGCGACTGGTAACCCAGCATGTCCATGCAAGCAGCCCAAAACCCAGTTGTCCCCATGCCAGCGACCATGCCGATCCATCCAGCAAGGGTGCCGCAAGACCGGCGACGATGGCGCCCATCATGGTTTGTGTAAACGACTGGCAGGATGCCAGCGTGCCGCGCATTTCCTGAAACAGATCCAGCACCAGCATGGTGGCCCCCGGCGTAATCATGCCCATGCCGGTGGTATAAAAGAACAACGGCAGTACCGACCAGGGAAGGGCAGGGGGCTGCCATGCGTGATAAAGCACATTGACCAGTGCCGCAGTGAGCAGAACAAGGAATCCTGCCCTGATCTGGACATGGATGAGCACGCGGCCGGCGAGTCGATTCGCGGTCAGTGAGCCCAGGAAAATTCCCAGCACTGCCGGTATGAACTGCCAACCAAACTGGTGTGCTTCCAGGTGTAAATGCTGGAGGATGAATGCGGGCGCCGCAGCGACATAGAGAAAAAGGCCGGCGAAATTGAATGCCACCGTGCCAGCGCGCAAATGAAAAAGTGGTGTGCTGAAGATCGTCACATAGCGCTGAAGCAATGGGCGCGGCAGCAATGGCTGCCGACTGGCAAGCGGCAAAGTTTCGGGTAGTTGCCGATAGCACCACCAGAACAGTCCGGTCGCGTAGAGCAACAGGCACAGTGAAATATAGCGCCAGTCAAACAGCTTTACGACCCAGCCCCCGAATATGGGAGCAATCGCCGGTGCCACAGAAAAAATCATCATCACAAGGGCCAGCAACTTTTCTGCAGGGGCGCCAACATACAAGTCGCGGATGATGGCACGCCCGATGACAGTGCCGGCGCCTGCCGACAAACCCTGCAGTATGCGGAAGGCCCATAACGACTCTATGGTGGGGGCGAGCAAGCAGCCTAGCGTTGCTATGGCAAATATGATCAGTGCGATCAGTATGGTATTGCGCCGTCCGAAGGTGTCGGACAAGGCGCCATGCCATAGCGTCATGACAGCAAACGCCAACATGTAGAAACTCAGCGTTTGCTGTACTTCGATCGGTGTGGCAGCGAGCGCCTGTTCGATGGCAGGAAAGGCTGGCAGGTAGGTATCGACCGAAAACGGTCCCAGCATCGCAAGCGCTGCCAGCATCAGTGCCAGCATGCCGCCGGAAAGCGGCAAGGCAAGCGTAGACAGCGAGGGTGGGGCGGAGTGATGGGGCATGTGAAGCTTACCCGTTCAAGACGGGACAAGCATAAAAGATTTACATGCCACCCATGCAGAGATACTTCAATTCAAGGTATTCGTCGATGCCGTATTTCGAGCCCTCGCGGCCCAGCCCGGATTGCTTGACGCCGCCGAAAGGACCGACTTCATTGGAAAGCTGGCCTGTATTGATGCCAACCATGCCGTATTCCAGTTTTTCTGCGACGCGCCACACGCGGCCGATATCGCGCGAGTAGAAGTAACTTGCCAGGCCATATTCGGTATCGTTGGCGGCAGCGATCACCTCTTCTTCGGTTTTGAACTTCACGACGGCGGCGACGGGGCCGAAGGTTTCTTCCTGCAGTATTTTCATGCCACGCGCCACACTGGACAACACGGTAGGTTCGAAGAAGCTGCCGCCCAGTGCATGCCGCTTGCCGCCGTATTCGATTTTTGCGCCTTTGGATACCGCATCATTGACATGCTCCTCAACCTTGGCGAGCGCTTGCGTGTCGATCAACGGTCCCTGCCATACATCCTGTTCAAAACCGTTGCCGACCTTGATCCTGGTGGTGGCTGCAGTCAGTTTCGCGACAAAGGTTTCGTAGATCGATTCCTGTACATAGAAACGATTGGTGGCAATGCAGACCTGGCCTGCATTGCGGTACTTGGATTGCATCGCACATTTGACGGCGGCGTCCACGTCAGCATCGTCGAACACGATGAAGGGCGCATGCCCTCCCAGTTCCAGGCTGATTTTCTTGATAGTAGGGGCGCATTGGCGCATCAGGATACGGCCTACTGCCGTAGAGCCGGTGAAGGAAAGCTTGCGCACGATAGGGCTGGCGCACAGTGTTTCACCTACCACGATGGATTTTTCGTCATCACCAGTAACGACATTCATCACGCCGGCCGGCATGCCGGCGCGATGCGCGAGTTCAGCCAGAGCGAGTGCCGACAAGGGAGTCTGTTCTGCGGGCTTGATGACAATGGTGCAGCCCGCGGCAATGGCCGGTGCCACTTTGCGGGTGATCATGGACATGGGGAAGTTCCAGGGCGTGATAGCCGCGCATACGCCAACCGGTTGTTTGATGGTCAGCAGCCGGCGATCCGCCCAAGGGGTGGGAAGCACATCGCCATAAACGCGTTTGCCTTCTTCCGCAAACCATTCGATGAAACTGGCGCCGTACACGACTTCGCCTTTCGCTTCCACCAGCGGCTTGCCCTGCTCAGCAGTCATTAGCGCGGCCAGGTCATCGGCATTCTCGAGGATGAGCTCGAACCATTTGCGCAGTACTTCGGCTCTTTCCTTGCCGGTCTTGGCGGCCCATGCAGGGAAGGCTTGCTGCGCAGCTGTGATGGCCTGTTCGGTATCGGAGGCGTCCATATTGGGCACCGATGCAATCACCACGCCGGTGGCGGGGTTGTGTACGTCGAAGCTGGCCTTGGCGCTGACCCAGCCTCCATTCACATACGCCTGGTCGCGCAGCAGCGAAGAGTCGTTCAGCTTGGGCAGGCCTTTCACTAGGTCGAGCATGATGTTCTCCGATGGGAATGCGAAAACGGTAAGAATAGCGTATTCCCTCTTATCTCGTTATGCTGGACTTGTCCCTCTCAATAAGATGACTTTGTATTGAAGGACGGCAAGGATTTCTTTTCATGAAGATGCAGAAAACAAGAGTGTTTCCTAGAAGAGCAATTGCCGTATGGTTGTTGATACTATTGTTTGCGATAGGAAACGGCATGGTGCGAGAGATTCTGTTATTCCCGAACCTCAGTGTGACCACCGCATATCTGATCAGTGGCGTGCTCTTGTCACTCATTGTCCTGGTGATCACGAGCGCATTTGCATCATGGTTACGGCTTGATC
>JAEZLB010000329.1 GCA_023435945.1 Pseudomonadota bacterium
GCCCCCCCCCACCCGCTGACCTAACTTCCGGCCTTTGTGCTGGGCATTGTCGCCCAGTGCAGCCACCCGGCCTATCGCCTCATGGCCTGGCACAAAAGGGTAGGTGGACATGCCCCATTCGTTATCCAGCATGGATAAGTCCGAATGGCAGACGCCGCAGTATTCAACTTCGATTTCCACTTCCTCGCTGCCAAGGGGGCCCGGATCGTATTCGAAAGCTTCCAGCTTGCCTCCTTGCTGTTTTGCTGCCCATGCGCGTATGGCCATCATCGTGCTCCTTTGATAATGGTCGTTGGAGTTGGCAGGCCCCGGCCAGGTTCAACGTAAGTCTGATACGTGGCAAGAAATAGCGAGTGGAAAAGAAAAACGGCGCCGCAGCGCCGTCAAAATTTATAGCAAGGAATTGTCCGGTAATTTATAAGGGGAAATCAGGCTGCCTCGCGTTCTTCCTGCATGGCGACTTCCAGCAGCTCGAACATTTCATCCTTGGACAATACGTACTGATCCAGCAGCACATTCTTAATGTCCCACATGATGCGCTTGTAGGCCTGCATCGCTTCCAGCGTGCGGTTGTACAGTTCGTCTGCCTTTTCTTCCAGCTGGCGGATGCCATCGTCCGGCGAACTTTCCTTTTTCAGCTGGCGGTAATCCAGCTTGGAGGTGGAATACATGGAAAGACGGTTCACCATCATGTCCAGGATAGATGTGACCTTCTGGATATCATTCTGGCTGCCGGTGGAAATGCCCCGCGCGCCATAGAACAATTCTTCTGCTGCCATGCCGCCGTAAAGCTGGATCACCTGCTGTTCGAGTTCCTCCAGCGTGTGCAAGTGCACATCGTCATTCGAGGACAGCACGTAGCCCAACGCGCCAAGCTTGGATACGGACTCGGTACTGATCTTCAGCAGGTGGGACTTTTCCTTTACTTCCTGCAGCGACATGCCTTTGCGCAGATACGGGTCGATCTGCATGAAGAAGTGGCCCAGCTCATGCAGGGCGATGCGCTCGCGCTGCTTGTCCTTTTCGGCGGTGGTCGCGCGGTCGGTCAGACCAATGGCGGTGCGCTCGAAGGCGCGGAACAGCACATCGGTGGAGATCCGGCTTGCTTCCTGGATGGCGATCATGCTGGCCCGGTCGACCACAGTCTCGATGACCGCCGGACTCAGGTTGGCCGTCATTTGTGCTACATACTCCAGGTTCAGGTTATCCCAGTCTATGCATTCCGGATCTTTTTTTGCCAGAAAAACCTTGAGCAGTTCATGGCGCTCGTTCTTGTTCGGCAGGCGGAAATTGATCTTGACGGCGAAGCGGCGCAACATGGCTTCATCCATTTCCGTGCTGGCATCATCGAAGTTAGAAGCGACTACCCAGATCACGTTCGAGCCTTGCTTGCTTTTTACGCCGTCCAGCAGGCTGAGCAGGGTATTGGCGGTGTCGTCATCCCACTTGCGCTCACCGCGTCCGCGCGGCATGAACAGGCTCTGCGCCTCATCCAGAAAAATCACGCAGCGATCCAGGTCGCAGGCTTTCTTGTAGATGGCATTCAGGGCCTTGGAGCCGCCGCCCACGTAACCATTCTCCAGTCCGGAACCGGCAGCCTGGATCAGCGGCACATTCAGTTTCTTTGCCAGATAACCCGCCAGCTTGGTCTTGCCGGTGCCAGCCGGACCGGTCAGCATCACATTGAAGGGCTTGTCGATCGCATGTGACTGGTAAAGCTCGCGGTTATGGATCATTTCTTCCAGGTGCGCCACTTCGCGCTTGATATCTTCCATGCCTACCAGGTCGTCCATGCTGCCTTTCAGGTCTTCCGGACGGATCACATTCGTGCTCGTTGTCATGCCCGGCAGTCCCTTGAATAGCACGTATCCCAGCAGAATCAGCATGATGATGCCGATCGCATTACGTTCCAGGAAGCGGCCAAGCTCGTCCAGCGGGCTGTTTTCCGCATCCCCGTCTTCCAATACCGCCTTGTTCTCGGCCAGATAGGCTTTGCTGGCAATGGAATAGGGGATGTCGTGCTTCAGCAAGATTTCGCGCTCCAGGTTGATGTGCGAAGTGCTGGGGACCTTGACCACGTGGATTTGTGGAGAGTCTGCATATTTAAAGATGTAACGGGGGAAGTCGGACAGGGGTTTGGACAGCAGCAGGTATTCGATCCTGTCCTTATTGTCGACCAATGCCGTGATTTCACCGATGTCTTGCGAATGGAGGACATTGCTATTGTCCTGATCCGTCGTGAAATAGAACTGGGACAATAGCGCGGCGCTCGTTAATACTATGACAAAGGCGAGGCCGATGCGGAAATATAAATTCTTGGCGAGTTCTTGCAGTTTCGGAAAGCGGGGCATCATTCAGTATCTCGGTCTTGAGGTCATCACCAAAGCGGTCCAGAAAGAGGGAGTGGGTTTTCCTCCGGATAATGCTTTAGGACAAAAGACTCTCCGAATGGTTGCGTCCGCACGAAAATAATTTCCTATGAGCAGCATAGAAAACAACAGCTAAAGCGCGTGCAATGCAGGAATGGAAAGTCTTGACTCAAACCTGAAGTAAAACTTTAGGTTTGGAAATAAATTTTAAAAATCAAACTCTTAAGATGACAATATAAAGCAAATTCTGGATTTATGGGGGCGTTGAAAGATTTTTGAGGGAGGGGCAACAATCTTTTTAATTTCATGCGTTTACGTTAATTTCCTAAAATCAATTCCATCTTTCAAAAGCTTGCCGCTATGGCATGAGCCAAGCTAGGCAAAGGAGAAACTTTATGCCATTCCTGATTGCCCGTCCGGCGGTCTTTCTTGTCCTGCTTTTATCGTGGAGCGCAGTTTGTGTGCCTACTCCGGCGTCGGCCTGGACTGCCGTGGCGCACAATCCGGAGCGGGGCGTTTCTTATTTGTATTACATGGCAAAAAGTGCAGCGGAAGCAGAAAGGGAGGCGCTTGCTGGTTGTGAACGGGCCACGAACGGTTGCCGCCTGCTAGGAGAGACCCGGGATGGGCCACTGGCCACGGTGGTGATACATAGTCCGGCCGGCGTGTATCGGGGCAGTCATGCGGACCCCGACCAGGCTTTGCGACAAGCAATGCAGGATTGTCAGGAAAGCCATGGTGCCTGTCGTCTCGTTTCTGCGGCGGGGGACCGGGGCACGCATATCATGGCCATTGCCATCGACCATGAAAACGTCTGGATTGGCCGCAGTTTGCCAACGGAATCCGAGGCCAGGGAAAATGCCATGTCGCTTTGCCGTGATTCGTCGCGTTCGCCGGACCGCTGTACCTTGTTCCATCTGCTGACCGGGCCGGGGTGGGTCGCGGTTGCCCGCGGACCAGATCGTAGCGGCATAGGAATGTCGGTACGTTCGCCGGAAATTGCGAAAAACAACGCGTTGCTCGAATGCGAGCGCGGCGACCAGGAGATGGCAGCGGAAGTGGCCATCTGCAGCGATGTCGTGATTCATCAGAATTCGCCAGGGACCCCAGAGCCCGGCCGATATCGCGAGCTGGTGCAAACCATACGCACCGACAAGCGCGCGCAGACGGCATCCGTCCCGCCTTTTCTTGGCATTCCTGTTCGATAACCATTGCTACAGCCGCTGCTTAAGGCATCCTTCTTGCATTTCCAGAGTAGTGCCCTAGGGGGTACAGGAAGGAAAAGCGATGAAGCGTATGTTTGCCTCCGCGTGCAGACAAGTCTGCGGCGGGTTGTCCCTGCCACGGCGACCTCGTCGGGCAGCACTGCGCCGGATCGCAGCGCCTGCCCTGGTCGCGTTATGGATGCAGGCCAGCGGCTGTGCCGGGCCGCAGCAGGCGACTATACCCGCAAGCACCTCGCCGGCAGTCGCATCGCTGGAATCACCGGAGGTTCACCTATCCCAGTCACCCGTGGCAGTGTTGTTTCGGGGGACACATCCCCGGCATGCGGTTATCCTGATTGCCGGCATTTATAACAATCACCAGTATTTTCTGCCGTGGCAGGAAAGTCTTGCCCGCGATGAGGTCGTGCTGCTGGGGTGGCAGCGCGCGCATCATGGCCAAAGGCTGGACGACTCTGCGCTTTTGCTGGCTGCAGAATTGCTGAGCCTTCAGGAGCAAGGCATACGGAACGTGACGCTGATCGCGCATAGCATAGGCGGGCTGGTGGCAAAGGGCGCGCTGGATCACCTGAGCAGGGAGCAGCTTTACTATCGCTTCGATGCCATGGAGTTGCATGCGTTTGGTACACCCTGGGGCGGTTTTCCCGGCGCCGATCTGGCTCACGGAAATCTGCTGGGACAGTTGGTCAGTTACTTGGCCGGTAATCCGGTATGGCTGGATCTGGGTACCCAAAGTGCCTACCTGGCAGGTCTCGCGCAGCCGATGCCGCCCAACGGCCAGCTTTTTAATTACATGGTCGAGGACGACGAAGTGGCCAGGCCCGCCAGCGAAGCGTCTGTGCAGCGCTATCAGGCGTTGCTGCGACATGTGACGGCCTCGCTGCAGGTGCCCGGTGCCGATCACAACGCATATGTGCTGCATCGTCTGGATGGCCTGATGACTCTCGCAAAGAAGGAAGGCTTGCCGGGAGCGGCAATGTGGCAGGCCGTGCAGGACACAAAGGATGGGGCGGTAGGCATGGCGGTAATAGAGGCAACAGAGGCAGGGGCTTTATCAAGTGGCACGTCCGACTGAGAACATGTGTCTATGCATCGGGAGCAGGGCGCTGACCCCGCCTGCCCGGAATTGCAATGGTCCACTGATGGGTTTCTTCTTTATTCATTTTCCCCGTAGGGGCCAGCCTGCCGTCGCGATATCCCCATAACTCTATGTCGGTCAGGTACTGTTCGCGTGATAACAAGGTGCCCAGGCATACTGGGTCTTCCGGCGGGGGTGTCATGATTTCCTGTCGCAGGCGGTGCAGCAAGTCTTCGATTACCCAGACCGGTATCAGGTGTCGGTGCAAGGGATAGATGAATCCGAACAGCGTGAGATGGCTTAACAGCACGCGCCAGCAATTATCGAAACGTGCCAGCAAATGCGGCCAGTCCAGCCGGTCGCCGTAAGCACGCAGCAGATGGGCGATATCGGCACCGTCGTAACGCTCACGCTCCATGACGAATGCCTTGGACCAGATCATTTCTTCTATAGGGCTGATTTTCGAGTCCCAGCCTAGTATCGGCATTACAGGCGCCTGTTCGAACCAGGTTTCATCGACTTCGACGAGGCCGTTGCCCGAACTGAAAATGAGGTCAATGAAATCATCCGGTCCGTGAATTTTGGCCAGCCAGTGTGGATAGGTCAGCTCGCAACGATAACCCGCCTCATCCACCAGGCGGGCAATTTGCGGGTAGTCGCGGCGCATCACGAAAAGGTCGAGATCCTTGGTCGGACGCGTAATGCCGGTGTAATGATGAAACGCATAGGCGCCGCCAACCAGATACGGCAGCGCTGCGCCATTCAGAATTTCCAGCACGTGGCGGTAAAAGTGCATGGCACCATCCGTGCTTTGCTGACCGTGGGGGGCTTCCTCTGGATATTGCATGGGAGATACTCCCTTTAATAAGGACACCAATCAGCGTCTGGCTTGAACAACACTCGCTTGCATAGGCCTTGGCAGCAAAACTTATGCCACAGGTTTGCGGTCAGTATCGTAAAGCGCGGTCTTGCAGGGCTTCGTACAGGCTTTGATCAGTTTGAATTGGACAGGATTTCGCCGAAGGAGTGCATAGTGATTTCAGACGAGAAAATGCGTATTGCGGCGGTAGGCGATCTGCATTACACCAAGAGCTCGGGAGGCGACTTGCGTACTTTCTTCCAGCAGGCGGCCAGCGCGGCAGACGTGCTACTGTTGTGCGGCGACCTTACCGATTACGGACTCCCGGAAGAAGCACATATCCTGGCCGACGATTTATCGGTAGCGCGTATTCCCATACTGGCCGTATTGGGCAATCATGATTACGAGTCGGGCCATCATGAGGACGTGATACGCATATTAGGCAGCGCAGGTGTCCGGGTGCTGGACGGGGAGGCCTGCGAAATCAATGGCGTGGGGTTTGCCGGTGTGAAGGGTTTTGCCGGCGGCTTTGGACGGCGTGCACTAGGTCCGTGGGGCGAAACGACGATCAAGCAGTTTGTCAACGAAGCCTTGCAGGAAGCGCTGAAGTTGGAATCTGCGCTGGCCAAATTGCGCACGACCCAGCGCATCGCGATGTTACATTACGCGCCGATAGAAGCCACGGTACAGGGAGAGCCCCCGGAGATCTTTGCTTTTCTGGGTAC
>JAEZLB010000342.1 GCA_023435945.1 Pseudomonadota bacterium
CCCTTCCTCCTCCAGGCGCAGGCGCAGCGGGCATTCCCGATGCAATATCTTGCCGGAAAAGTCGGAAACTGGGAATGAGGCGAGTCTGGTCCAGCCTTGATTCAATGCACGTCGCAGAGAGACTGCCCATTGTGCTTCGCCACGGGCGATCTCCACAGCGGTTTCGCTGGCACAGACCGAGCTGTGCGGGAAAACTTCGGCCTTGGCCAGTGCATTGTCCACTTGTGCTAATACCTGGCTGAGTTCCATTCCATGGCGGTATTCTCCAAAGCCCAGATAGACCGGCATTTCCTGGTTATAGGCCTGTACTTGCGCTTCGATTTCCTTCAGGAGTTGCTGGGCGTCGGCAAACAACAAGGCTTCGCCGGGCAACAGCAGGGCGAAGTCTGGACCATTGAGACGTGCGGCAATCGCCTCGGCATTGATCGCAAGCCTGCGCCGCAAAGATTGTCCCACTGCTCGCAACATTTCGTCAGTACGGCGATGTCCCAGGGACTGGTTCATTTCACTCAGACCAGGCAGGCGAATGATGATGAGTGTTCCGTTAGGGGCTTCCAGATTGGAGAGCAGGCTACTTAATCCGGCCATGAAGTGACGGCGGTTGATCAAGCCGGTGACGGCGTCGTGATTGGCTTCCTGGCGCACACTCTCCAGGCGGGCGGCTTCTTCATCGAACATATTCTTCAGGCGCGTGACAGCAAAGTTCATCGCTGCAGACAACGGGCGCAGTTCAGGTACGCTGGGTTCGGGTGAGGTGACGAAGCGGCGTTCGGTGATGGCCTTGGCCTGTTGCGTGACACTATCCAGAGGGCCTCTGAGACGGCGCAGGATCAGGGTACCCAATGTTCCACCGAGAATGCCAGCGAGAGTCAGCGTGAGAATCAGGAATAACGTGGAATTCCATAGCGAGGCATAGGCAAAGCGACTATGGCTTATCAGGGATACCTTGCCGACCTGGCGCCAGCCATCGCTGATTAATGCCTCACCCGCTGGTGCGGTAATTGGCAAGAGTTGCTTGAACCATTCCGGTGCTGTCTCGGGCGCAGCGGACGCAATACGTTCTACCAGAGGCTCGCCGGCGGGAGTGCTGATCCGGATCATCTCGTAATGCCCGGTATCGAACATCGCCGCGACGGTGAGCTCCATTTCTATCTGATCGACGCCAGCACGGCTCAGATTCAGGGCAAGCGCCGTTGCATTATCGGCGTTCTTCTGCTGCAGCTGCTCGGTCAGATAGGCGCGGGCGCTGAGCGTCGATGCCAGCAAGCTGCCTATCACTGCCAGGCCTGTCGTCAGCATCAAGGCCAGCCAGAGTTGTCGGAATAAAGACATAGAGGTCCTCATGAAATATTTTCAGCCTTACTCGAAACCGTCATTGCGTACGCGTTGAAGTAAGTCCTGCCATTTTGAAAGGCGGCTTGTTCCCCCTGGTCCGGCTGCTGTATTGCCGCTGGCACCGGGATAAATGCCATTACTGTTGAAACTGAAAACGGGTTGCAGGTCGGGGCGGCGCGAAGCAGGGCGGATATCGGTAATCAGGTTATCCAGCACCTGCGGCTCGGCATCCGGCGCCGCATAGTAAGCAAGGACCATATGCGCTTGTTGAATATTGCTGGAAGGGCCACCGATACGTGCTTTCACATAAATGAGGCGAAGCTGTTCGGCGGGTATGCCCAACGTGAGCAAGGAAAAATATTTTGCGATAACGAAGTCCTCGCAATCTCCCGCACCTTTTGCCAGGGTCTCGATCGGTGTGGACCAATAATCGCTCTTGCCCCAGATTGCTTGATCGTCATTGAACCGGATTCGGCTATTGAAGAAGGCGTTCACATGTTTTAACTGTTCGCTTTCCGGTAATGAGCTGCTTTGCTGAAGCATGCGCTGCCAGGTATGCAAAGGTTCCAGATTGTCAGTGCGGTAGCGGAGATAGGCAGCCTGCGCACGTGTCATGTCAAACGCCAGACTTTTACTGTCAAGTGCCAACAGTCCCACTGCTGCAAAAATAAGCAGGAAGGTCGCTAGCGTTTTCGTCCAGTGCGCAGGAAAGAACAAGAGGGGCAGTATTAAAGTTGTCCTAAAGCAATAATATCACTTGGAAAGTGCGACCTTCTGTTGCTAAGTAACGCTTTTCCTAAAAATTTTATGTTCATTCAGAAAAATTGGCTTCAGCAAACTTACCCTGTACGTTAAACTTAGCCTCAGTGAAATTTTGTACAGCGGAATATTCTCATCACTCCCCCATTCGGATGATCTTCATGCAGAAAAAGCGGTGGTGGTATTTAGTTTTTTGCTTATTTCCTGCTATTTCGTCCGCTCAGGGCGAATCATTTAGAGAAGTGACGCAGCAGACTTTGCTGACCAATCCGGAAGTGCAGGCTCGTTTCAATCTCTGGCAGGCCGCCCGTGAAGAGAGGGCGGTTGCCGCCGGCGGGTTTTATCCGCGTCTCGATGTGAGTGCAAGCAGCTTGCGCGAAGAGCGACGGCGGTTTGGAGCAGATAATCGCTACACCGTCGGCCAGGCAACGGTGACACTGACACAGATGCTGTTCGACGGGTTTGCGACTCGTAATGAAGTGTCTCGTCTGGACCATGTCGCGCTGATTCGCTTCTTTGAAATGCATGATATTTCCGAAAACATGGCGCTTGAAGTAGTACGTGCCTATTCGGATGTGGCCCGTTACCGTGAGCTGGTTAAGCTGGGAGAGGAAAACTATGCCCGCCACCGCGCCATCTTTGATCTGATCCAGGAAAAGGTGCAGGCAGGGGTGGCGCGCAGGGTCGATCTGGAGACTTCCTCGGGGCGCATGGCATTGGCTGAAGCCAATCTGCTGACGGAAGTGTCTAACCTCCATGACGTTACTGCACGCTTTACCCGTCTGACAGGGAGGGTGCCAGCTGCAGATATCGGGCTCCGTCCCGATTTGTCCGGTCTGCTGCCCGCGAATGCCACGACTGCGCTGGAAAGGGCGGTGCGCCGCAATCCGGCGCTGTGGGCGGCATTATTGAATGTCAGGGCATCGCGCAGTGCCGCCCGTGCCAGGGACGCGAATTTCATGCCGCGCCTGGATCTGCAGGCGCGTAGCGCCAATGGTCGCAATGTGGATGGTATTGCCGGCCATGACACCACTAACAGTATCGGATTGGTCCTGAACTGGAACCTATACAGCGGTGGCAGCGACATGGCCCGCGCGCGCCAGTATGCGCTGCAACTGGATGCGGCACAGGACATGTTGGAAAAAAGCTGCCGCGATGTGCGGCAAACCGTACTGATTGCCTATAACGATACGCAGAAGCTGGGTTCGCAGATCCAGTATCTGGACCAGCACCAGCTTGCCACGGAAAAGGCGCGTGACGCCTACCGCCGGCAATTCGATATCGGCCAACGCAGCTTGCTTGATTTGCTCGATACGGAAAATGAGTTATATCAGGCGCGTCGTGCTTTCATCAATGCCATCCACGATCTGGAAATTGCTTATGCACGGGTATCGGCGTCAATGGGACAGTTGATTACGTCCCTGGCACTGGTGTCCCGGGGCAGCGATATCCTGACAGAATTGTTGAGGGATGGGGAAACGGATGAACTGGTCAAGCGTTGCCAGGTTGATGCTCCTGTTACTCCGCTCATAAACCAGGAAGCTATTGAACGGCGGGTCGCCGAGTTGAAACGTGAGTCCATGGCAAATGCTGGGTCACTGAATGTCCAAATGCCTGTACAAGTGCCGCTTGCGCGCCCGCCAGGGCCGGCAGTTTTTGAAGTGTCTCCCCCTGCTGCCGGACGCTGAGCTTAGCCCTTATCAGGCCTAAAGGTGTAGGCAGGCTTTTGTGATGGTGGCTTCCTACAGCAGGAAAAGAGAGGGTTTTGAAGGCGGTTGCCTGGATTTTTACAACGAAATCAACGATTTCCGGGCATAATGCTGTTTCCCAGAAATAAATTTCCTCATCTTGCAGGGAGTACCCAACGTGGCTGGCCACCTGAAATTGGAAGATCTCCAGAGCTTTGAAGAATTATTCGTCCCGAAGAGCGAAGGCGAGGCATTGCAACAGGAGCAGCGTCGCCGCAATGATCGTAAAGCCATAGAATTATTAGGCTTCATCACGATAGATGGCCGCTTATCCAATATTCGCACTGTCGATGTTTCTTTAGGGGGATTATCTCTGCGTTCCGAGAGTCTGCTTCCCGTGGGCAAAGAAGCGCATGTCACTTTCGCTTTCGATGACAGGCAGAGTGTTGCGGCCACAGTGCGTATTGTTTATTGCTTTTATACGCATGATGAGGATTTCCGCGCCGGCCTGGAATTCCTGGAAATTACTACCGGCAAAGAGGCGCTCTCGCAATTTCTGCAAGACTGAGCGGGGATCTTGAGTATCGCACTGGATACTAGCTCCCGTCACTTTTGCTTTTTGCCCTCTATTTTTGTTTCCTTCTCTATTTCAGTAATTAGCTTACGGCCATTGTCGTCGCGATAGTCGATTTCGACATAGTCACCTTCCTTCACATCCTCAAAGCGCTTGT
>JAEZLB010000344.1 GCA_023435945.1 Pseudomonadota bacterium
CGCTGTTTTCTTCGTAAAGCTGCTGGACCGAGAGGGGTGTTGGGGTGGGCATGGCAATCCGAGGCAAGTTGAGTTTGCCTCAGAGCATAAACCAATTAGAAGGCTTTTTGGAGACTGGATTGCCAGCCGACGATACGCTGGTGGACAACGCGTGGGTCGGTGTCCTTGAGCAGTGCTTGCCGGAAATCCTCATCCGAAAACATTTCCGCGATTTCGGACAGAATGTCCAGATGATGCTGAGTCATATGGTCCGGGATCAGCAGGAACACCAGCAGCTTGACGGGCAGGCCATCCGGCGACTCAAAAGGAATGGCTTCTTCCAGGCGCACAAAGGCCGCAACCGGGGCCTTCAGTCCCTTGACACGTCCATGCGGAACCGCCACGCCATGGCCCAGGCCGGTTGAGCCCAAGCGCTCACGCGCAAACAGATTGTCGGACACCAGAGAACGCGCGATACCGCAGTTATTCTCGAATAGCAGTCCTGCCTGTTCAAATGCCCGTTTTTTACTCGAGACATTCAAATCCAGGGCGACATTCTCAAGCGGAAGGATCTTGCCGAAGGTAGTCATGACGCGATGCACAAAAAAATCGTGGAAGGGGATTATAGTCTTGTTTTCAGAGGGCTGCCCCATGAAACGCAGTTTCCTGAAGAAATCGCAAACCCTAGACAATTTGCAATGATAAATGTCACTGTCGGCCACTTCTCAGGTTGGAGGGAAATTTCCCCGTCGTAAAGTTGCTGCGCCAGGGGTTGATATCCAATCCGCCGCGGCGCGTGTAACGCGCATAGACGGACAATTTTTGCGGCTTACATTGACGCAGGATGTCAGTGAAGATGCGCTCCACGCATTGCTCGTGAAATTCGTCGTGGTTGCGGAAGCTGATCAGGTATCGCAACAAGCCTTCCTGGTTAATAGGGGGGCCGACATAACGAATCTGCACGCTGCCCCAGTCAGGCTGTCCTGTTACGAGGCAATTCGATTTCAGCAGGTGGGAAACCAGGGTTTCTTCCACCGGAGCCTCTTCCTGATTGGATTGGAGCAGCGCCGGATTGGGCCGGTCGTATTCTTCTACCTCGATATCCAGGCGGTCCAGTAGCATGCCTTCCAGTTCACCCATTTGCAGGGTATCGAATTTATCAGGAGGCAGCAGCACAACTTGTACTGGCGCGCCAACGGCTGCCGAGAGATCGGCACGCAGCAAGTCCAGCACGGTTTCAGGGCCTGCCAGGCGCGTCTGGTTCAGGGAGTTCAGGTAAAGCTTGAAGGACTTCGACTCGACGATATGGGGCGAGTCGGCAGGAACGGTGACGGTGGCAAGCGCAATTTGCGGTTTGCCGCGTAAATTCAGCCATGACACTTCATAAGCATTCCAGATATCGATGCCGAAGAAAGGCAGGGTGCCTGTCAGGCCCAGTTCGTCGCGCTTGGTCTGGCGCGCAATGGCAAACAGCAGCGAGGGGTCGTACTGGTTTTGATAAGTTGCCGGTTTGCCCAGCGGCGATTGGTCCGGCGAATTGGATGCAGTCATGGCCAACAATGCGCAAAAAGCACATTGTGCCAGACTTGGACCGTCGCCGCCTTACAGGAACAGTTTGTAGGCGGGATTTTCGCTCTCGTCCCAGTGGCGGTACCCGAGCGTTGCCAGGAAGGCGCGGAAATCTTTCATTTCCTTTTTGGGCACCTGCAGGCCTACCAGCGTGCGTCCGACATCGCCACCCTGATTGCGATAGTGGAACAGGCTGATATTCCAGTTCGGCGACATGCTGTTCAGGAAGCGCATCAGCGCACCCGGACGTTCCGGGAATTCGAAGCGGTACAGCAATTCGTTCTGTGCTAGCGCGCTTTTGCCGCCGACCAGATGGCGGATATGCAATTTGGCCAGTTCGTCATGGGTCAGATCCAGCGCGGTAAAGCCATGTTTCTGGAATTGTTTGACCAGTTTGGCGGGTTCGTCACGATTACCGATCTGCACGCCGACAAAAATATGCGCCAGCTTTTCATCATTGATGCGGTAGTTGAACTCGGTCACGCTGCGTGAGCCGACGAGTTCGCAGAAGCGGCGGAAGCTGCCACGTTCCTCCGGGATCGTCACGGCAAATACCGCTTCACGCGATTCACCCACGTCAGCGCGTTCCGCAACAAAGCCAAGGCGATCGAAATTCATGTTGGCACCACAGGCAATGGCGACCAGATTCTGGTTGCGGAGCGGATTCTTTGCCAGTTTTTCCCGCTCTACGTAAGCCTTCACACCCGCCACGGCCAGTGCACCGGCGGGTTCCAGGATGGAGCGCGTATCCTGGAATACATCCTTGATTGCCGCGCAAACGGCATCGGTATCGACCAGGATGATTTCATCGACAACCTGTTTGGCAAGGCGGAAGGTTTCCTCGCCCACCAGTTTGACTGCCGTACCATCCGAAAACAGACCTACATCCGGCAGCGTCACGCGGCGTCCTGCCGCCAGGCTCTTTGCCATGGCATCAGAGTCCGTGGTTTGTACGCCGATGATCTTGATGTCAGGACGAACGGCTTTGATATAAGCACCTACACCCGCAATCAATCCGCCGCCGCCGATCGCCACAAAAATCGCATGGATGGGGCCTGAGAGCTGGCGCAGGATTTCCATGCCTATCGTGCCCTGGCCGGCAATCACATCGGGATCGTCGAACGGGTGAACGAAAGTCAGCCTGTGTTTCTTTTCCAGGGTCAGTGCATGCTGGTAAGCATCGGTGAAGGAGTCGCCGAACAACACCACTTCACCGCCACGCGCCTTGACTGCATCGATTTTGACTGGCGGCGTGGTGGTGGGCATCACGATGACAGCGCGGCACCCCAGCTTGGAGGCGGCGAGCGCCACGCCCTGCGCATGATTGCCGGCCGAGGCGCAGATCACGCCATGCTTTAATTGTGCTGGCGAGAGGTTCGCCATCTTGTTATAGGCGCCGCGCAGCTTGAAGCTGAAGACACTTTGGACATCTTCGCGTTTGAAATAAATTCGGTTACCCAGACGTTCTGACAAAAGAGGCGCCAGTTCCAGTGGCGATTCAACCGCGACGTCGTAGACGCGGGCCGTGAGGATTTTTTTAAGATAGTCAGTCGTCATAAGGCTTTGATACGAAGTGATGCCGCGAAGCAGTCGAGGTTAACGCGGACAGATAACAGGCCATTATAATGGACGACTTTCTCGCGACGGATGTCAAGGCGGCTTTTTTTGCCGGCGTGACTATACCGTTTAGTGGTGCCTGTGACCCCCATCCGGCCTAATCCGTCCTTTTTCGCATGATCGAATCCGCAGTTAACTGGTTGTTGTCCATGCTCGCCCTGCCGGAAGTAGGGCTTACTTCGGTATTTGTGATCAGCGTGATCTCGGCGACCCTTCTGCCCATGGGGTCGGAGCCGGCCGTATTCGCTGTGATCAAGACCGAAGGCGGTGCTTTCTGGACCGTGATTGCGATTGCTACTTTAGGCAATACGCTGGGCGGCGCGATCAATTACTGGCTGGGTTACGGCGCCAAGCAGGCATTTGCCAAGGAGCGCGAAACCCGATGGTTCGGATGGTTGGAGCGCTTTGGGCCCAAGACCATGCTGGTGACCTGGCTGCCGGTCATCGGCGATCCGCTGTGCACGGTGGCGGGATGGCTCAAGCTGCCTTTCTGGCCCTGCATGGCTTATATGGCAATAGGAAAATTCCTGCGTTATGTTGTGATGACTACCGTCCTGCTGTATATACCTGACAGCTTTTGGGAGCAGTTGCGCGCCTGGCTGTAGTTTTCCTGCAAGTCTGTGGTGCATGAATAACTGGCGAATTGACAATCCGTTGTCGAAACACCTAACCCAAAACCACTGCAGCGCCTGCCGGCGTAACCGCATTAAGATAAAATGTGCTTTTGGCGCAGTCCCCCGCATCTCATGAACGCACCCGCTCAAATCCAAGCACTCGTGTCTGAAACCGCCGTGAGTGAGTCCACGGCACGCTTGCGCGAGATTCCTTACAACTACACCTCCTTTTCCGATCGCGAGATCGTGATCCGCCTGTTGGGCGAGGATGCCTGGGCTTTGCTGGACAAGCTGCGCGGCGCTCGCCAGACCGGCCGTTCCGCCCGTATGCTCTACGAAGTGCTGGGCGATATCTGGGTGGTGCAGCGCAATCCCTATCTGCAGGATGATTTGCTTGACAACCCCAAGCGTCGGCAGGCCCTGATCGAGGCCCTGCATCACAGGCTGTCGGAAATCGACAGGCGTCGCGTCACGACCGAGCTGGCGGAAGGCGACAGCGGCGATGCACATGAGCGCAGTGCCAGCGTGGAAACCTTGCTGGAAGCGGCGCGCAAGGCGGTTGCCGATTTTGCCGACCAATTCAGCCGCATGGCCGATTTGCGCAAGCGCGCCCAGCGTGTTTTGGGGCGTTATACCGAGCGCGACAACATCCGGTTCGATGGCATGGCACGCGTTACCCACGTGACCGACGCAACCGACTGGCGCGTGGAATACCCGTTCGTCGTACTCACGCCCGATACGGAAGATGAAATGGCGGGCCTGGTGCGCGGTTGTATTGACCTTGGCCTGACCATCATTCCGCGCGGAGGTGGCACCGGCTATACCGGCGGCGCGATTCCTCTTACGCCGCTGTCTGCGGTCATTAATACCGAAAAACTGGAACAGCTGGGGCCGGTGGAAACGCGTCAGCTTCCCGGTGTGGACCGTGAATATGCGACCATCTACAGCGGCGCCGGCGTAGTCACCAAGCGCGTGGCCGATGCGGCGGAAAAAGCCGGGTTTGTGTTTGCGGTGGACCCGACTTCGGCCGAAGCGTCCTGCATAGGCGGCAATATCGCAATGAATGCCGGCGGCAAGAAGGCAGTGTTGTGGGGAACCGCACTGGATAATCTGGCCAGCTGGCGCATGGTTGACCCGGAAGGCAACTGGCTGGAAGTCACGCGTCTTGAGCACAATTTAGGCAAGATTCATGATGCGCCGGTCGCCAAATTCAAGCTGGAGTGGAGTCGTCCTGGTGAAAAGGGGCGCCGTAATCCGCCATTCAGAACCGAAATTTTGGAAATCCCCGGCGCCAAGTGCCGCAAGGAAGGCTTGGGCAAGGATGTCACCGACAAATTCCTTTCAGGCCTGCCCGGCGTACAGAAAGAAGGTTGCGATGGGCTGATTACCTCGGCGCGCTGGATTTTGCACCGCATGCCCAAGCACACGCGCACCGTTTGCCTGGAATTCTTTGGCCAGGCACGTGAAGCGATTCCTTCTATCGTCGAGATCAAGTCTTACCTGGAAAGTGAAACGAAGAAGGGCGGTGCGATTCTGGCCGGCCTGGAGCACCTGGACGAGCGTTATCTGCGCGCGGTTGGTTATGCGACCAAGTCCAAGCGTGGCGTGCTGCCCAAGATCGTGCTGATTGGCGATATCGTCGGCGACGATGAAAATGCAGTGGCGCAGGCCGCTTCCGAAGTGATACGCATGGCGAACACCCGGGTGGGTGAGGGCTTTGTGGCCGTCAGTCCGGAAGCGCGCAAG
The DNA here is from genome assembly GCA_023435945.1 of Pseudomonadota bacterium. Lineage (GTDB taxonomy): Bacteria > Pseudomonadota > Gammaproteobacteria > Burkholderiales > Burkholderiaceae_D > JAEZLB01. The sequence continues at coordinate 5,526 of JAEZLB010000344.1, forward strand.
AAGTTCTGGCTGGATCGCGCGCGCACCGCAGCGATTGCCAAGCACACCAATGCGTTCAAGATCAATGAAGACGTGGTGATTCCGCTGGATCGCATGGGCGAATACACGGAAGGCATAGAACGCATCAATATCGAACTATCGATCAAGAACAAGCTGCAATTGATCGATGAATTGAGTGAATTCTTCAGCAGGGAACATCTGCCGCTGGGCAAGAGCGATGACGCGGAAGGCAATGACATTCCGCCCGCCGAATTGCTGGAAGATCGCGTGCATCAGGCGCAGGAGTTGTTGCAGCAGGCGCATGCACGCTGGTCTTATCTGCTGGCCCATCTGGATACACTGCTGAGTGATGCCAAGGCTGAGCTGATCAGTCTGGGCCTGGATAAGCTGGCCGCGACTTTCGAAGAGCGATTGCAGACCCAGCCGGATGCAAGGGTGTTCCATCTGCTGCAGGATCGTACGATTCGCATTTCCTGGAAAACCGAACTGCGTGCGGTATTGCGTCAGATTTTTAATGGTGCTGCATTCCGTCTGATCCTGGAAGAGTGCAATGCCATCCACAAGCGCGTCCTGCGCGGCCGGGTTTTCGTGGCGTTGCACATGCATGCCGGCGACGGCAATGTGCATACCAATATCCCGGTCAACTCCGATCATTACCAGATGCTGCAGGATGCGCATGCAGCGGTTGCGCGCATCATGGCGCTGGCACGTTCGCTCAACGGCGTGATCTCGGGCGAACATGGCATCGGCATCACCAAGCTGGAATTCCTGACTGATGATGAATTGAGGGATTTCCGCTCCTACAAGCAGAAGATCGATCCGGAAGGACGTTTCAACAAAGGCAAGCTGATGAATATGCCGGGCATGCCGGCTGACTTGCGCAATGCCTACACGCCTTCCTTCGGCCTGATGGGGCATGAATCGCTGATCATGCAGCAAAGCGATATCGGTGCGATTGCCAACAGCGTGAAAGACTGTCTGCGTTGCGGCAAGTGCAAGCCGGTTTGCGCAACCCATGTGCCGCGTGCGAATTTGTTGTACTCGCCGCGTAACAAGATCCTCGCGACTTCGCTGCTGATTGAAGCCTTCCTCTACGAAGAGCAAACCCGTCGGGGTATTTCGATTAAGCACTGGGAAGAATTTGAGGATGTGGGCGACCACTGCACGGTATGCCACAAGTGCGTGACGCCTTGCCCGGTCGATATCGATTTCGGTGACGTATCGATGAACATGCGCAACCTGTTGCGCAAGATGGGCAAGAAATCCTTCAATCCGGGCACGGCCGGCGCAATGTTCTTCCTGAATGCGACCGATCCGGCGACGATCAATGCTACCCGCAAGGTGATGACCGAGTTTGCGTACAAGGCGCAGCGTCTGGGTAACGACCTGCTGAAGAAATTTGCCAAGCAGCAGACCAAGGCGCCGCCTTCCACGCATGGAAAGCCGCCGATCAAGGAGCAGGTGATCCACTTCGTCAACAAGAAGATGCCGGGCAACCTGCCGAAGAAAACGGCACGCGCGCTGCTGGATATCGAAGACGACAAGGTTGTGCCCATCATCCGCGATCCGAAGAAAACCACAGCCGATACCGAAGCCGTGTTCTACTTCCCGGGTTGCGGTTCCGAGCGATTGTTCTCGCAGGTCGGACTGGCAACGCAGGCCATGTTGTGGAATGTCGGGGTGCAAACCGTACTGCCGCCGGGTTATCTGTGTTGCGGTTATCCGCAAAGAAGCGCCGGCAATTTCGATAAGGCGGAAAAAGTCATTACCGACAACCGCGTGCTGTTCCACCGCGTGGCGACCACGCTGAACTACCTCGATATCAAGACCGTGGTGGTGTCCTGCGGCACCTGCTACGACCAGATACAAGGTTACGACTTCGAGAAGATCTTCCCCGGTTGTCGCATCATCGATATCCATGAATACCTGTTGGAGAAGGGCGTTAAGCTGGAAGGCGTGACCGGTACGCGCTACATGTACCACGATCCCTGCCACACGCCGATGAAACTGCAGGACCCGCTGAAAACCGTGAACGCGCTGATCGCGACCGCCGATGGCCAGAAGGTCGAGAAAAATGATCGCTGCTGCGGTGAAGCCGGTACGCTGGCGGCATCCCGCCCCGACATCTCGACGCAGATCCGTTTCCGCAAGGAGCAGGAAATGACCAAGGGGGCGGAGAAATTGCGGGACGATGGTTTCTCCGGCGACGTGAAAGTGCTGACTTCGTGCCCGGCCTGCTTGCAAGGATTGAGCCGTTACAACGATGACAGCAATACCGAAGCCGATTACATCGTGGTCGAAATGGCGCGTCACCTGCTTGGCGAGAACTGGCTGGTCGATTATGTCGAACGCGCCAATCATGGTGGCATAGAACGGGTGCTGGTATAAGCCATGAGTGCGAATTGCGAACTTTGCCAGCAGGATGGCGGTGAAATCCTGTGGCGCAACGACAGGCTGCGTGTCATTCTGGTGGATGACGCGCAGTATCCGGGCTTTTGCCGCATCATCTGGAACGCGCATGTGCAGGAAATGACGGAGCTTGCTGCCGGTGAACGTGACTATCTGATGCGCGCAGTGTGGCAACTGGAGTCGGTTGTGCGGGAAATCATGCAACCCGATAAAATTAACGTCGCCAGTCTGGGTAACGTGGTGCCGCATCTGCACTGGCATGTGATTCCGCGTTATCGCGATGATGCGCATTTCCCGGCGCCGGTATGGGCCGTGCCACAACGTGAAGCCGAGGCAAGCGCGCTGCAGGCCAGACGTGCGAAACTGAATGCTTTGCGGCAGGCGGTGAGCGCGGTCATGGATCAGTTTGATGCTGGTCGCGCCTAGGCCAACTACAACAGGACAGACAAAATCATGGCTTCTACTTCTTCCGTTTCAGCGATTCCCACCGAACTCACCGTGCACAAGCAATCGCGCACGCTGGAAGTCGGGTTTGATAATGGCGCACGGTTTTCCTTGCCCTTTGAATTGATGCGAGTGTATTCTCCGTCCGCAGAAGTGCGCGGACACGGCCCCGGGCAGGAAGTGCTGCAAACCGGCAAGCGCAATGTCGATGTGCTCGATCTCGAGCCGGTCGGTAATTACGCAGTCCGGCCGATCTTCTCCGATGGGCACGATACCGGCTTGTACACGTGGGAATATCTGTACTGGCTGGGCGAAAATCATGCCTCGCTGTGGGAGAGTTATCTGCAGCAACTGGAAGAGGCGGGCCATACCCGTGAAAGCGGGCGCGATGCTCCCATGGCTCCCGCCGCCAAGGGCGGCCATGGCTGCGGCCATTAGGCTTGTCCGATAGAGTGCCTGCCTTTAAAGTCTGGCGGTAGCGCTTATGCATACAATGTTGCGAGTTGCACATGCGGCCTGCGTCTCTGAGCCAGGCAGTGAATATGTGCGGCTTGGCGCAGAATAAAAAGAAACCTAGCCGAGGATTTAGGCCATGACCAAGACCACCCATTTCGGGTATCAGACCGTACCGGAAGAAGCCAAAGTCAAAAAAGTGGCGGAGGTATTCCATTCTGTCGCCGGTAAATACGACGTGATGAACGATCTCATGTCAGCCGGTCTGCATCGGGTATGGAAAACCTTTACCATCGCCCAGGCGGGCATTCGTCCCGGTTTCAAGGTGCTCGATATTGCGGGTGGTACCGGTGATCTTGCCAAGGCCTTTGCAAAACAGGCAGGTCCCAGCGGGGAAGTCTGGCTGACTGATATTAATGAATCGATGCTGAGAGTGGGCCGTGATCGTTTGCTTAACAAGGGGCTGGCCTTGCCCACCGCCTTGTGCGATGCGGAAAAACTTCCTTTCCCCAGCAACTATTTTGACCGGGTAAGCGTGGCGTTTGGTCTGCGCAATATGACGCACAAGGAAGTGGCTCTGTCGGAAATGCATCGGGTTCTTAAACCGGGTGGAAAACTTTTGGTGCTGGAGTTCTCTAAGGTATGGGAGCCCTTGCAAAAACCTTATGACGTTTATTCTTTCTCGGTCTTGCCCTGGCTGGGAAAACGTATCGCCAACGATGCGGAAAGCTATCGTTATCTGGCGGAATCCATACGCATGCATCCGGATCAGAATACACTGAAGCGCATGATGCAAGGTGTCGGTCTGGAAAAGGTAGATTATTTCAATCTGACCGCAGGTGTGGCAGCATTGCACACGGGAATGAAATTTTAAGAGGAGCAGTAAATGAAAAAAGTACTGATTGGTTTAATGATGGTCATGAGCAGCATGGCGATGGTCGTGCCAGAAGCAGATGCAGCGCGTCGTATGGGCGGCGGCGGTTCCTTCGGAAAACAGTCGTCGCAACCTATGCAGCGTAATACGCAGCAGGCTCAACCGGCACAAAATCAGAATGCTGCGACTCGACCCCAGCAAAACGCAGCAGCTGCTCCGGCGGCGGCTCAGCGCCCCAGCATGATGCGTAACATCCTGGGTGGCGCCTTGTTGGGCCTGGGCTTGGGTGCATTGCTGTCCCATCTGGGTATTGGCGGCGCGCTGGCATCCATTATTTCGACCGTGCTGACCTTTGGTCTGATCGCACTGGCCGTAATGTTCCTGTATCGCATGTTTGCACGCCGTAACGGTAGCAACATGCAACCGGCTTATTCCGCTCCAGCGGCCAAGAACGCGACGCCGGAAATCGGTTCGGGCTTGAACCAGGATGCACGTCCAGCGGCTTTCCAGGGCGCAGCAATGGGCGGATCGGCAATCGGGACTGTCGATAACGGCGTTCCTGCTGATTTCGATACGGTCGGCTTCCTGCGTCATGCAAAAACTTACTTCATCCGCTTGCAGGCTGCCTGGGATCGTGGCGATACCAACGACATCCGCGAATTCACGACGCCGGAAATGTTTGCAGAACTGAGTATGCAATTGCGTGAGCGTAGTGTGGCATCCACCACTGATGTGGTGCATCTGGATGCAGAGTTGCTGGGCATTGAGACCCGGGAAAACGAATACCTGGCCAGCGTGCGGTTTGATGGCCGTATTCGCGAAGAGGAAGGCGCTCCCGCAGAGGCGTTCTCTGAAGTCTGGAATCTGTCCAAGCCGATCTCCGGTGGCGGCTGGGTTCTGGCTGGCATTCAGCAAGTCTCCTGATTGTCGCTCGGCAAATCCTGATAAACTGCGAACCGCCCGTGTGTTTTCACGGGCGGTTTTCTTTTGTCATGATGAATCCAACCTTTTTCCTTCCTGCTGCAATCAATCACCTGCTGGCGGCTGAGCCTTGGGCACAGGCCAGGCTAGCTGCTCATGCCGGCAAGCTGGTGCGAGTCGATACAGGTGTTACAAAGCTGAGTTTTCGTATCGCTTCGGATGGATCCTTGCTGTCTGCCGATACGGACGAAACCGCGACGGTCACCATCCGCATGAAATTAGCGGATTTGCCGCTGATGGCGCAGAACCGGGAGCGTGCATTCTCCTATGTGCAGGTGGAAGGCGATGCCGAATTCGCCGCCGCGATTGCCCAGGTAGGACAATCGGTACGCTGGGAGGCGGAAGCGGACCTGAGCAAACTGATCGGCGATATCGCAGCCCGCCGCCTGGTGCAAGCCGGCAAAGGCATGGCAGATGCCGCGCAGACGGCTCATCGCAAGATGATGGAAAACCTGGCGGAGTATTTCCTGGAAGAGAACCCCCTGCTGGTGCGTCCGATAGCGGTATCGGAATTGACGAAGGAAGTGGTGAGGCTGCGGGATGATGTGGAAAGACTGGGTAAGCGCATTGACAAGCTACTCGATAAAAGTGCGCGGGAGGCCAAGTGATTCGTAAATTCCTGCGTGCGCTGAAAATTCTGCGCGTGGCGCTGCGTTATGGTCTGGACAATATCGCGATTTCGGGCCTGGCACCGCCAAGGTTTGCGCGTTGGATCGACAGATTGGTGTTCTGGCGCGATATTTCCGCGCCGCGCGGGCAGCGCCTGCGTCAGGCACTGGAAGAGCTGGGACCGATTTTCGTGAAATTCGGGCAGGTGCTCTCTACCCGCCGCGACCTGATTCCGCCCGATATCGCGGAAGAGCTGGCGCGTTTACAGGATCGCGTGCCGCCTTTTGACAGCGAACTGGCCATCGTGCAGATCAAGCGGTCGCTGCATGCGCATCCGGATGAGCTGTTTGCACATTTCGACCGTGTTCCCACCGCCTCGGCATCCATAGCGCAGGTTCACTTTGCCACGCTCAAGGACGGCACCGAAGTGGCGGTCAAGGTGCTGCGTCCCGGCATGCGCAAGATCATCGATGAAGATATCGCACTCATGAATCTGGCGGCTGGCTGGGTCGAGCGTTTGTGGGCGGATGGCAAGCGCTTAAAGCCGCGCGAAGTGGTGGCGGAATTCGACAAGTATCTGCATGACGAACTGGATCTGATGCGTGAAGCGGCGAATGCCAGCCAGTTGCGTCGCAACTTCGCCGATTCGGACCTGCTCCTGGTGCCTGAAATGTACTGGGATTACTGCTCGGAAGCGGTGATTGTCATGCAGCGCATGCATGGTATTCCGATTTCGCGTACCGATCTGCTCATCGAGCACGGTGTGGATCTCAAAAAGCTGTCACGCGATGGCGTGGAAATTTTTTTCACCCAGGTTTTTCGCGATGGTTTCTTTCATGCCGACATGCATCCCGGCAATATCCTGGTGTCGATCGATCCGACCACTTTCGGCCGTTACATTGCGCTGGATTTCGGTATCGTCGGCACGCTAACCGATTACGACAAGGATTATCTCGCGCAGAACTTCCTGGCATTTTTCCGCCGCGATTACAAGCGCGTGGCCGAAGCGCATATTGAATCGGGCTGGGCACCGTCCGAGACGCGCGTGGACGAACTTGAATCCGCCGTGCGTGCCTGCTGCGAACCCATCTTTGACCGGCCGCTGCGCGACATCTCGTTTGGCACGGTTTTGCTG
>JAEZLB010000349.1 GCA_023435945.1 Pseudomonadota bacterium
ACCTTCCTCCCGACATTAAACCTGTAAATGCTTGCATAAATTCAAGACCTACCTGCGTCACTGCTTTAGCTAGGGCATACGGCTCTTAGCATTGATTACGCAAGCTCCTCGCTTGTTTTCGCTGAGGCAGGACAAACAACCTTCAATAAGCTGCTTCACTATAAAGCTCTGCCTGTTCTGCGCGGCTGGCCTCACAATAGTCCAACAAGAAATATTTTTACTTTTGCAGAGTGACTGAAGAAGCAGGCAGATCAGGGAACTTCAGCTTTACCTATCCGTCCATTAAGCCCTCAGAACCATGCCATGGGAGGCACATGACGTATGAAACAAATCACCTTTACCGACTATGATCCCAATCGCCTGCTGGATACCTTGACCCAGCGTCTGGGTGTCAATAGCGATAAGGCTTTATCGCAAAAATTGAAAATGAATAAGACCTTGGTTGCCCGTATTCGTCAGAAGCGTCTTCCGCTCGGCGCTTCGCTGCTTATGGGCATACATGAAGCGACCGGCATCAGCATCCCCGAACTGAAAAAGATACTAGGTGACCGCCGTAGTAAATTCCGCCTTCATCGCTGATCGTGTTTGCTGCCTGTAAGGTGAAAATTTCCTGTTCCTAGCCTGGAGACAGCTCCCTCTTCTTATCCAAAAATCCGTATACTGCTGAGCTCGGAAGAAAGCGGGACGCGTTTTCAGGCTGGTTTTTTATAACAGCCTGCGCAATTGAGCTGATCTCCCGCTTTTTCAATTTTTTTGCGAGTGCGCTTTAGATCAGAAGAAGATCTGGACGCCTCGTTTTGTCATGACTCTGCAAGGATCGAACATGGGATGGCTGGGCCTCGTTAAAGCTGTATTGCCGCACGCCGGCACTATCGTCAGTATGGCTGCGCCGGCATTTACCCATTGGAAGAACAAGGAAAATATCACCGAACATCCTGAAGTAGTCGAGCAACAAATTGAAGAATTGCAAGCCGCCGCCTTGCAGAATTCGACTCATATTAAAGAGCTGGCTGAACAGTTACAGACCACCGCCAAAGCTTTAGAGCAAGCCATGCTGGATGCGGATGCCAAAGTAAAACGCGCTCGGACTTACTGTGCCGTTGCCATCGCCCTGTCAATTTTTTCTTCCGGGCTTGCGCTGTTCGCGCTGTGGACCCGCTGATCTGGCCTCCCTGTTTGTGCACCCGCATGTGGCGCCTAGGCAAGTGGCCGTATCCTGAAACTTTATTTAGCTAAGAAGCCAGCACCCGCAATGAGCGACGATAAGTCAGCTTTTTCTTCGTCCAGATCTACGAACTCCCCTCGCAAAGACCGTTATTCGCTTTTCGTTAGCCGGCTTTTGCCCTGGCTGGTATTGCTGATCGCGCTGTCGGTGACTTATCAGTTCTCACAGGGAACCCAGCGTGAAACGGATCGCATGCTGGAAATGGAATTCGATTACCTGGTACAGGACACCGTGGCGCGGTTGCAGGGTCGCATGGAAACGTATGAACAGATACTGCGCGGGGTAAAAGGGCTTTTTTCAGGCAGTGACGAGATATCGCGCAAGGAATTCCGGGCCTATTACGACGCCTTGCAACTAGGTAAAAATTATCCCGGTATACAAGGCATGGGGTTTGTCGCCGCCATCCCGGCGGACCAGCGTGAAGCGCATATTGCTGCCGTGCGTGCCCAGGGCTTCCCCAACTATTCGCTGTATCCGGCGGGAGAGCGCGATTTCTACTCCTCCATCCTTTATCTCGAGCCTTTTTTCGGACGTAACCTGCGGGCCTTTGGTTACGATATGTACTCGCATCCGGTACGGCGGGCCGCAATGGCCCGCGCACGTGATACCGGCGAAAGCTCGATCACCGGCAAGGTGACCCTGGTGCAGGAAACCGGGCAGGATGTGCAGGCTGGCTTCCTGATGTATTTGCCGGTTTATCGTCCGGGCACGCTGAACCGCACGGTGGAAGAGCGGCGCGCCAACCTGCTGGGCTGGGTGTATGCACCTTTCCGCATGCGCGACCTGATGTCGGGATTTAATGCTGGCCAGTATGTCGACCTGGACCTGGCCATCTACGATGGACCGGAGATCGACGATGCTTCCCTGCTGTATGAAGGCCGGCGCAGTACGCGTACCACAGGCTCGCGTTTCGTCCAGACCTATCCGGTCCAGATACGTGACCGAACCTGGACCGTCGTTGCAGCAGCCCCTCCCACCTTTGGCCAGGATGCCAGCAATGACCGTGCAGCCATCGTACTGAAAGCCGGCATCGCGCTGAGCCTGCTGGTGACGCTGGTGACCTGGCTGCTGGTGGACGAGCGCGCACGGGCCTGGCATGCCGCCGATTATGCTTATCGGCTGGCGCTTTATGATCCGCTGACCCAACTGCCCAATCGCAAGTTGTTCAACGATCGCCTGCATCATGCGTTGGCGCAGGCAAAGCGCGACAAAGACCGTATTGCGGTGATGTTCATCGATCTGGACAAGTTCAAGCCGGTCAACGACAGCTTTGGCCATGAAATCGGCGATCTGCTGCTGGTACAGGTCGCGGAACGGCTGATCGAATGCGTGCGCGAATCCGACACCGTAGCGCGTCTGGGCGGCGATGAATTCGTGGTGCTGTTAGCGGGTGGCGGCGAGGCCGTGGTCGCAGAAAAAATCCTGGATGCGATGGCGTCGCCTTTCCACGTGGCCGGTCATCAGCTTCATATCTCGTCCAGCATAGGCATTGCGCTGTATCCCGATCATGGCAGCGAAGAGAGGCAATTGCTGCGACACGCCGACACGGCCATGTACCATGCCAAACATGACGGACGCAACCGCTTCAGGATCTACGATCCTCAAATGCAGGAGCGCTAGCGTTGAAGAATACGGGTATCAATGCGGCAGCAGGCCCGATTTGCGTATCATGGCCTTTAAGGGACGCACGATGATGGGCTCGCTGAAATAGTATCCCTGCATTTCATCGCAATCATGCTGGCGCAATGAACGATACTGGCTTTCCGTCTCCACCCCTTCGGCGATGACCCTGGCTTTCAGTGAGTGCCCCAGTGCAATGACAGCCTTGGCAATGGCCAGATCTTTTTCTCCCTGGCCTATGCCGTGTACAAATGCCGCATCGATCTTGAGGTGATCGATGGGCAGCTTTTCCAGGTAGGACAGGCTGGAGAAGCCGCTGCCGAAATCATCGATCGCAATACGCACTCCCAGGGCCTTCAGTTGATGCAAGGCTTGCGCCATGTGTTCCGGGTTATCCATCAGCTGATTTTCCGTTAACTCCAACTCCAGGCAACCCGGCGGTACTGCGGCCCGCGCAAGTTGATGGGCCACGTTATCGATGAAGCCCTTTTGTTTCAGCTGACGGGCCGACAGATTGACGGAGATGGTGAAAGTGGGTAGGCCCATGGCATGAAAATGCCGGATGGCTTTGCATGCCTTCTGCAGTACCCAGTCACCTATGGCCGTGATCAAGCCCGTTTCTTCCGCCAGTGGCAGGAAAAAATCCGGCGTTACTACGCCCTTTTCCGGATGCTGCCAGCGCACCAGTGCTTCTGCGCCAATGATGGTACCGGTACGGCAGTCTATGCGAGGCTGGAACAGCAGGAAAAACTGCCCCTGCGCCAGGGCCTGGCGCAGTTGACTTTCCTCCTGCAGCCGCTGATTTGCTGCGGCATGGAGTTCGGACGAATAGAACTGGTAGTTGTGGCGCCCCAGGGATTTGGCATGGTACATCGCCACATCGGCGTTATGCATCAGCCCTTCCACCGTCTTACCGTCGTGAGGATAGATGGCGATGCCTGCGCTGATACTAGGCATCAGGCTTTCACTGATGTGCGGTATGGCTTCGCACACGTTGTGGTGCAGCCTGTCGACCAGATCGGTGATGGAAGCGATGTTGGGCTGGTTTGCCAGCACCACGACGAACTCATCGCCGTGCAGACGTGCCACGATATCCGACTCACGGACGTTCACACGCAAACGCGCCGCTATCGTTTTCAGCACCTCGTCACCGGCATCGTGACCCAGCGTGTCATTGATCGTCTTGAATTTATCCACGTCAATGAACACTAGCGCGACCAGGGTGCGATAACGATGGGCTTGCATGATGGCCAGCTCCAGATGTTCGCGCATCAGGGAACGATTGGCCAGGCCGGTAAGCTCGTCATGGCTTGCCAGGTAGGCGAGATGCTTTTCGCTTTGCTTGAGCTCGGTGATGTCTGTCATTACGCCGACATAGTGCGTAACCTTGCCTTCTGTATTGACTACCGGATCGATCTTGAGATCATTCCAGAATATTTCTCCGTTCTTGCGCACGTTACGCATAATTACGTGCGTCCCCTCATGCATTCGCAACGCCATTCGCATTTTTTCCGTCTGCGAGTGATCAACGTCGTCGAGCCGCATGAAGCGAGGATCACGCCCCAGCACTTCCTGTTCGGTATACCCGGTGATGCGCTCGAAGGCGGGATTCACGTATTCGATAAGATTGCCGTGCTCCGTGCAACGCGTAATGACCACGCCGCTGAAACTGGCCTGAATGGCACGTTCACGCAGCCGCAGCATTTCCTCGTAGCCTTTCCTTTGCGCGATTTCCACGCCTATGCCGCAGATACAGTACTTCCGGTTCAGCAGCATCCGTGAGCAGCTGAAGATATAAGGCACCACTGCGCCGCTCTTGGTGATTACATTCACCTCCACGAGACTGTTTCCGTGCATCATCGCTTCTTGCAAGGCTTTGCTTACCGTCATGCGGTCCTTGCTGTCGAAACATTCCATCACGAACGATTTCGCCAGCTGGCGTGAGGTTTTTCCCACAATTTTGGAAAAGGACTGATTCCACAGCAAAAAGTATCCTTGTTCGTCCACGACGTAAAACGTGCCAGGCAGCCGGTTGATGAATTTGCGCACTTGATGCTGACGTCTTGCGGTACGTACCGGCAATATCAACGCAATACAAATGGTCGTACCGTTTTCCTCGCTCGTCTGCGGCTGCAGCACAAGGCGGACCGGCACCGGCTGTCCATTCTTGTGCCGCATACACCGCGCTCTCCACAACACTGATTCCGGTATCGGTTCGTGGGATCGGGCAGGGCCTTTTTTTACCAGCAGGATCTGATAAGGCTGGGCCAGGATTTCATCAGCCCGGTAACCTAGCAGGCGTTCACATTCCTTACTCCAACTCCCGACGCGACCGGTTTGATCAATGAGAAATGCTGCTACCGGTCGATGGCCGGGGGTCACCATGGGCTTAACCTTGGAAGGGAGTGTTGGGATGCTTGCCGGGCTCAGCGGCAAGAACAGAATCTCGGGTTTATGTTAGGCATTTACCCTTAACATCGTTGGGGAATTGTCAAACACGGCACACTCTGGTTTCACACTCCTCTTTTTTCCTGAGCCATCGCAGAGGCCATCAATCTGTTTTTGGTGTGGCGGGGCCGTACCGCGCTCGGCACCCCGGACATCCATGCTTTGAGCGTTGCCGACGGCCCGGCTCTTTTTGCCAGTTATCCGATCCATCTTCCGGTTCTACGTTGGATAAAAAATCTTCCCTCTTTGTCAGGAAGGAAATCCTTTCCATTTTCGGACAATAACTGGAAGTTTCTATTTTTGGCGTAATTTGCCAGCTTGCTGGCTCTGTAGCCTTCCGCCACAGAGCAGAAAGTCATGCGCATGAATAAGGGCGGCTTTGTTGATCATTTTTTGTGCGCTCCAATCCGTCCCGCCACCGATAGCAAGCGATCACTTCATCATAAGTTGATGAAAATTAATGTTATTTTCATTTCATCTCTGCTTCTTCGGGGGCATCAGGCATTTTTCCGTCCTCAAAAATGCCGGGGTAGGATAACTTTCAAGATATATGAATTGTCTATAAAAAATATCACAACATATGATTGGTTTTATTTCTTTCGCTCTTCTATAGTGGACTCGTAGCACAGTAACAGGAAAAGAAACGGTGGCAGTTTGTAACTGCAAGTTGAGGACCGTATAGACGCTTGTTACTTGAAACGTGGATTTCAAATAACTGCGAAAGGAAACATCATGAATGCAAAAATCAAAAGCCTGCTTTCCTCTCTTTTGGGCAGCAGCGCCTCTACAACCCAAAAATCCAGGGTGAAGCCGGCGGTAAGCCGCCAGCAAAAAGAACGCCTCGAATTGATCGATCTGCTGGTAGCCACGTGGGGCAATAACTGCCAGGCTAAGTCTCGCTACTTCCAGCTTTCCTGAGCGGGATTTGCTGAGATTTGCCGGCATTAAAGGAATTAAGCAGGGTACCAAGACATTCGATTCATGAATGAATTAAATCACAAATTGAAATTGGATTTATTTCTCTTGGCCCCTCACAATCACGTCATCAAACAATTAGAGGAAACGGGCAGCAAAAAGCTTTAAGACCCGTGACCTGCAATCAGATTTTAGAAATCGTTGAAAGGAAAAAATTATGTACGCTACCGCTAAAGAAATGTTCTTCCCCTTCCCGGCCGCTGAATCCAAAGAAGTGGCGGTAAAGCCTGTTGCCAAGGCTGTCGAGAAGGATGAGCGCACCAAGCTGATCGACAGAATGATTGAAGCAGGTGGACTCGACTATGCTGCCCGTCGTCGCTACTTTGCGCTGACCATGGCTGCTTAATCGGCCAAAGCAACACACGTAAGTCAAGGAACAGAAATCCCCGCTTCGGCGGGGATTTTTATTTTCAGCACCTGCTCCTCACAGGATGGAAGCGTCACTTGCCAGGCCTTAAGCAGCTCTATATAAAGGCACTAATAAAATACGTCCGCATTGAGGAGGCAATCATGTTCATGGTGTACTGGAGCGCAGGCATGGGGGAAGCCATGCAGGCACATGCGCAGGCATTTCCAGCAGATCAGATGGTAGCCGCCATGCAGTTCACGGAAACCCTGCGTTCACGGCAACGCGCAGGAGAAGCCATCAGCTTCATTAGCCTGTGTTCTGAAAATCCGGATTCGGTAGGGCAGGCCGGGGTGGCAGAGACCGGCGCCGACTATAACTGGAAAAAACGCCGCCTCTAAAACGCTGTTTCGCTCAACGACAAAACCTTCTTATTCTCTTTTTTTACCCATCCTCGTGAATGCCCCTTTGCCCTTGCGTGACGGCGTCGCGCCCAGTTATCTATGGCTGCCAGCGGGAACATGGCCATGCCTGCTGGATTTTCTGGTAGCGCACTTTCCTCATGTCGATGCCGATACCTGGATGCGGCGCATGCAGGATGGTGAGGTCGTAGACGGGCAAGGCCGGCCCTTGCAGCCCGAGACGCCTTACCGGGAGGGCATGCGCATTTTTTATTACCGCGAGCTGGAGGCAGAGACACCGATCCCTTTCGAGGAAACGATTCTTTACCAGGATGCGCACCTGCTGGTGGTGGACAAACCGCATTTTCTGCCAGTCACGCCTAGCGGCCGCTTCCTGCATGAAACCCTGCTGGTACGCTTGAAACGCAGCACGGGCCTGACGCACCTTTCGCCCATCCATCGCCTGGACCGGGAAACCGCGGGCATCGTGGTGTTCTCAATCCAGCCCGGCAGCAGAGGCCTGTACCAGGCGCTTTTCCGCGAGCGCACCGTCAGCAAAGTATACGAAGCGCTGGCCCCGCATCTGCCCGAAGTAAATTTCCCCTTTAGTTATCGTAGCCGGCTAGAACGCGGTGAAGCATTTTTTCGCAGCGAGGAAACTACTGGCGAGCCCAATACGGAAACCCATATCGATGTGCTGCAACGACACGGGGACTTGACCCGGTATGAGCTGCGCCCGGTGACTGGCAAAAAACACCAGTTGCGCGTGCATATGGCTGCGTTGGGAGCTCCCATTCTCAATGACACCTTCTATCCGCAAGCGCTGCCCTGCAAGGGCGATGATTTTTCGCAGCCGCTGCAACTGCTGGCCCGCTCCTTGTCCTTTACCGATCCGGTCAGCGGCTAACTCCGGCAATTCTCCAGTACGAGACAACTCCTGCAGC
>JAEZLB010000371.1 GCA_023435945.1 Pseudomonadota bacterium
TTTGGCCGCCATTCCTGCTCAATAGCGCTTCTGGGAGGATTCATGCAGTAACTGGCGGTATAGATCGTGCCGCATCGGGTGGATTTCCCCTTTTTCCACGGCCATCAGCACGGCGCAGGACGGTTCGGACAAATGATGGCAGTTGTAGAAACGGCAGCCTCCCAGGTGCGGGGCGAAGTCCCGGAAAGCGCGTTCCAGCATGCCTTCCGTCAAATGATAGAGGCCGAATTCCTGGAAGCCCGGCGAGTCGAGTACCTGCGTGTTCTCGTCGAGCTGGTACAGGCGGGTGAAGGTGGTCGTGTGCTTGCCGCTGTCCAGCGCCGCCGAGATTTCCCGCACCGCGATTTCTGCGCCTGGTACCAGCAGGTTGATCAGCGAAGATTTTCCCATGCCGGACTGGCCGAGCAGGATCGTCGACTGGCCATGCAATATGGGCATCAATGTGGCAAGTGTCCCGTTAGGATCCGCCTTGGCCGACACTTCGTGTATCGGATATCCCAGCCCTGCATACAAAGCGAGTCGTTCGCGCGTTTTGCCCAGCTGATTTTCCACATCGATCTTGTTTAGGACCAGATGGGCCGCCACACCGGCTGCTTCAGCCGCTACCAGGGCGCGTGAAACCAGATCGTCGGAGTAACTGGGTTCGGTGGCGACCACGATAAGCATTTGCGTGACATTGGCGGCCAGCAGCTTGGACTTGAACTGATCCGAGCGATAAAGCAGGGTGGCGCGTGGCAGAATTTCTTCGATCACACCCTGGTCGCTCGATGTCTGCCGCAGCCTTACCCGGTCGCCGGCTGCGACATCACTTTTCTTCCCGCGAGTGACGCATTGCAGCCGGTTTTGTCCGGCCTGTACCAGGTAATGGCGCCCATGTGCTGCGATGACAGTACCGACCAGTTCACTCATGCCTGATCCGCTGCCTGCTGATAAATGGCATCGACCTTGGCGGCACAGATGAAATCGTTTTCGGACAAGGCGCCTCCCACGGAGTGCGTCTGGAACGTGACCGTACAGCGTTTGTAGGTCACCAGCAGGTCGGCATGGTGATCTTCCGCATGAAAGACATAAGCGATCGCATTCACGAAAGCCATAGTGCGGTAATAGTTCTTGAATTCGAAAGTGCGGCTGATACGCTGATTCTCCAGCTGCCATGCCGGCAGCGCTTGCAGCAGGGCAGAAATTTCCTGGTCATTCAAGGCCCGGGTCTGGTGCTGGCAGCGGCGTGCCAGTATTTCGGTGGCGGTGATCATGGCGTTCTCCTCTTCGATCAACTGGCCAGTAGTCGGTTGATGCGTATCGTGGCCGGCGGATGCGAATCATAGAAGGCCGAGTGAATCGGGTCGGGTGTCAGCGTAGAGGCATTGTCTTCATACAGCTTTACCAGCGCGGACACCAGGTCCTGGGCATTGGAATACTTTGCCGCGAAGGCATCGGCTTCGAATTCGTGCTTGCGCGAACTGAGGGAAGTCAGCGGCGACAGCAGGAAAGTAAATACCGGCAGCACCAGCATGAACAGCAGCAAGGCCATCGCGTTGCTGGCGCCGGTAACCGGGCTGACGCCCAGGCCTTCATAGAACCAGACCTGATTTTTCAGAAAGCCGAGCAGGGCCAGCAGCAGGAGTGACAGCGAGAACATCACGGCAATACGCTTGATGATGTGCTTGAGCTTGAAATGTCCCAGTTCATGCGCCAGCACGGCTTCGATTTCCTGAGGGGCGAGGCGCTGCAGCAAGGTATCGAAGAACACGATGCGCTTGGCCGCACCGAAACCGGAAAAGTAGGCATTGCCATGCGCGCTGCGCTTGGAACCGTCCATCACGAACAAGCCCTTGGAAGCAAACCCCACGCGCTGCATCAGGTTTTCGATACGCAAACGCAAACCCTCATCGGCGAGCGGCGTGAATTTGTTGAACAAAGGAGCGATCACGGTGGGATACAGCACCAGCATCAGCAACTGGAATCCGCACCATACCAGCCAGGCATATAACCACCATAGATCTCCCGCGCTCTCCATCAGGAACAGGATGACCCAGATCAGCGGCAGGCCAATGATGGCACCCAGCAGCGTCGATTTGAACAGGTCGGAGAAGAACAGTTGCGTCGTCATCTTGTTGAAGCCGAAGCGATCTTCCAGCTTGAAGTGACGATAGTAATCGAAGGGCAGGTCGATGATGCCGGAGATCACGGCAAAGGCAATCAGCAGTCCGATCTGATAAGCCATGCCGGAGCCAAGGATGCCCGTTAGCGTATTGGATAGCCATTGCAAGCCGCCCATCAGCGTGAAGCCGATTAATGCCACCGTATTAACTATCAGCATGACCAGCCCGAACTTGGTTCTCGCTACCGTATAATCGGCCGCTTTCTGGTGGGCGGCGAGCGGAATTTTTTCTGCAAACTGAGGCGGCACCGCATTGCGATGCCTTAAGACATGGCGAATATGCCGCGACGCCAGCCAGAAACGCACAGAAACCGTAAGCGCCAGAAAGACCACGAACAGGATGGAAAACGCGGATGAAGACATGCTGAGCCTGTGAGAGAATGGCGAATCAATAAGGAATCCAATTATGTCACAAGCGAACGAAACGGAGCTTGCGCCAGTCAAGGCTGCTGCGCCTAATGAATTTAATCTGGTGTGGGTCGATATGGAAATGACGGGACTGAATCCCGATACCGACCGCATCATTGAAGTTGCAGTGGTGGTAACCGATGCTGACCTGAACGTGATTGCCGAAGGTCCGGTATTTGCAATTCATCAGCCTGATGAAGTGCTGGATGCGATGGATGCCTGGAACAAGGGCACGCATGGACGTTCCGGTCTGATCGATCGCGTGAAGGCGTCCACCGTATCGGAAGCGGAGGCGGAGCAGGAACTGATCGCCTTCCTGAAAAAATATGTTCCTAGCGGTAAGTCTCCGATGTGCGGCAACAGCATTTGCCAGGATCGTCGCTTCATGGCGCGTGGCATGCCGAAGCTGGAAGCTTTTTTTCACTACAGGAATCTGGACGTCTCGACCATCAAGGAACTCTGCCGTCGTTGGAAGCCTGAACTGATTGCAGGCTTCAAGAAACAGCAGAAGCACACCGCCTTGGCTGACATCGTGGAATCGATAGAGGAATTGCGTTATTACCGTGAGCATTTCATCAAGGCCTGACGAGGTTTGATACCGGCATTGTTGCAGGCTAATAAGAAAGTAGCTGGCAGGGAGAAGGGGATGGATGTCTGGGTAAGGAACATTCATCATGATTACACCTGCGTATCTGTGTGATGCCATTCGGACGCCTTTCGGCCGCGAGGGTGGCCATTTGTCCTCCTTGCGCGCTGACGATCTGGCGGCGCTTCCCCTGCTTGCCCTGATCGAACGTTATCCTGGCCTGGATTGGGAGCAAGTTGCCGATGTCATGCTGGGTTGCGCCCATCAGGCGGGTGAGGAACTTAGCGATATAGCTCGCACGGCTGCACTGCTGGCAGACCTGCCCGCCAGTGTGCCGGGCGTGACGCTGAACCGGCAATGCGGCTCTGGTCTGGAAGCCATAGGTGCGGCGGCACGCGCAATCAAATCCGGTGAAATCAGCATGGTACTGGCGGGCGGTGTCGAATCGGCCAGTCGTTTGTCCCTGATGCTGGATAACGGCGATGCGCCGCATCCCGAAGCGCTGCGTCGTCCTTTTATCCATCCCCTGATGAAAATCCAGTATGGCGATGAAACCGCCATTGTCAGTGCCGATCGCATGGCACGCGAATTGAATATTGAACGCGAGGCGCAGGATGCCTATGCCTGGGCCTCGCACCAGAAGGCTAAGGCAGCGCAGCAGCAAGGCTGGATGATGGATGAAATGACACCTGTCACGCTGGCCCAGAAAAACGGCGACCCTCTCATTGTGGCCGAAGATGAGTTGCATCCCCCGGCTTCCTTGCAGGAGCTTGCCGACTATGATCCTTTACTGAATGAGGTGGGCGTCACGTTAGGGAATACAAGTCAGGCCGGAGACGGAGCGGTTGCGGCGTTGCTGGCTTGCGAAAAGGCCGCGCACAAATACAGCCTGTTGCCGAAAGCGCGCCTGCTTGGCATGGCGGTAACAGGTGTGGTGCCGGGTTTGGCTGGTATCGGTGCGGCGTCCGCTGCGCGCAAGGTGCTGGTACAAATCGGACTGAACTTGGAACAGATGGAGGTCATCGAGTTGCACGAGGCGTTTGCCGTACATGCGCTGGCCGTATTGCGTGACTGGGGTTTGCGCGATGACGATGCGCGCGTCAACCCGATGGGAGGCACCCTGGCTTACGGGGATCCGGCCGGTGCTTCGGGAGCACGGCTGGTATTGTCGGCCATGCACTCGCTGCATCGCATCAAGGGACGTTATGCCTTGTGTGCAATGTGCGTAGGCAGCGGCCAGGGGATTGCATTGGTCATAGAGCGGGTTTGATACCCGCTCTATGTTATGTGCCGCTATTGCCTGAATTCGCCCCGCAGCATTGCTTGAATTTTTTTCCACTGCCGCAGTGGCATAAATCATTGCGGCCCGGTTTGGGTTCGGCCCGCTTGATGGGCGCCTGATTCTGTTTGCCATGCTCCCGCCAGAAGCGATGGAGGGCAGGCAGGCCTGCTTCGATTTCCAGCGCCAGTTGATGGCGTTTTTGTGGCGTGTCGGCTAACTCGACTTCCTCTTCTTCCACCTCTTCTGCACCCAGCAGGTAAATCGCACGCAGTACTGGCGCAACCGGTGCATTCCAGGCGGGCTCCCATGCCTCTGGGCGCAGATTCATGCCTTCCCAGAAACCCCACGCCCACGCTTCGCCATCCAGCAGTTTTTTCCCTTGCACGGTTTGTTCGAGAAACAGCGGTTCGAATTCTTTAGGTGCTGCCTCAAAGGTGATGGCAATCTCGTTCATGAAACGCATGATCAGTGAACGAATGCGTTTTTCCTCCTTGTCGGACTGAAAAGCCGGCAGATCCTCCGGCGATGGTCCCCATATCTGCGGCCACCATGCTTCCGGTGGAAGGATGGAAGGACCGATAAGAATCGCAGTGAGATAGCCGTGCAATGCATCCAGCGTCATTGCATTTTCCGAACATCGATCGGAAAGAAGAAAGCGATCGAGCGTATCGAATTCCTGATCGGACAAGGGTTCGTCGAGTTGCATGAAATACCAATGAAAAAATGAAGGGGGAGATGAAAGAAGAGTGTAATCCGCAAAACCTATGTCAGGAAGCTAAATGTATTTTCCATATCGTCAATTTTATGTTCTGAATTCGGCACGGCCTGTTTCAATTCGTCACAAATTTCGTGACGAGAGGCAATAAATCTCGGAGAATGCAAAGCGTGTTGCGTTTGATCAATGAAGAAAAGTAGTGGCTTCGTTGCTTAAAAAACAGGCAGGTGGGCGGCAGCCGACTTGATAACAAGTTATAAAAAGAAAGCCCCGTACGGCGGCAACCGGACGGGGCGGGATACAGATTCCCATCGGTCAACAGGAAAATGTGATGAGCAATATATCTTGGCATTTCTTTAATGTCAAACTGACATGCGTGCTTGCAGCTTCACTCGCATGCAGTCTCGCAGCAGCGAATAACCACGAGACAGTCTCTTCTTCTTCCGTTTCACCCGCTATTCAGGATGAACAAGCTTCCCAGTTGTGGGTAACCACCGGCTTTCGTTCCTATCACTTCAAACGTTCGGCAGGCTATAACGAGAATAATAGTGGCATCGGTTTTGAATGGCGCTTCAACGACGAACGGGCAGTCATGGTGGGTACGTATCGCAATAGCGTACGTGATACCACGCATTATCTGCACTATGTGTGGACTCCGTGGCAGATGGGTTCTGTCCGGCTGGGTGGTGCAGTGGGCTTGATTGACGGTTATCCGGAGTTGAATGATGGTAAGGTGAGTTTTTCGCTGATTCCTGCCGCGACCTGGAACTTCCAGGTGTTCTCCCACGATGTTGGGCTCAACTTCGTCTACATACCGACCATTGCCAAGCAGGTGGATGGTTCGCTGGCGCTGCAGCTGAAAATTCGCCTGAAATAATTCAGGCTGGCCAGAGCGGCGCTTCTTCCATCAAGGGGATCTGCTCGCGCAGTTCGAGGATGCGATCCTGCCAATAACGCTGGGTGCCAAACCACGGAAAGGCAGCCGGGAAAGCAGGGTCATCCCAGCGGGAAGCCAGCCATGCGGAATAATGAATCAGTCGCAGCGTGCGCAGCGCTTCGATCAGGTGCAACTCGCGTGCATTGAATTCGCAGAAATCCTCATAGCCAGCCAGCACATCCGCCAGTTGCCGGCTCATGTCGGTACGTTCTCCGGATAACAGCATCCATAAATCCTGTATCGCCGGTCCCATGCGGCTATCGTCGAAGTCGACAAAATGGGGCCCCTGATCCGTCCACAGCAGATTGCCACTATGACAGTCGCCATGAAGACGCAGCAATTGAATCTCGCCCGCTCTGTCATAAGCGTGACGCACACCCTGCAGGGCCTGATTCACCACACTCTCCCATACCGGCCGCAGATCGGAAGGGATGAAATCGTTTTCCAGCAAATAATCGCGTGCGGCTTCGCCGAAGGTATGCAGATCCAGCGTGGGGCGTTCACGATAGCGGGTGCGCTGGCCTAAGGCATGAATACGGCCCATGAAGCGGCCTATCCATTCCAGCGTCGTAGGGTCTTCCAGTTCCGGTGTGCGCCCGCCCTGTCGGGGGAATACAGTGAAACGGAAATCCTGGAATTCGTGCAGCGTGCGTCCCGCTATTTCCAGCGGCGCCACCACGGGGACTTCTTGTTCAGCCAGTTCGTCCACGAACGCATGCTCTTCCAGAATGGCGGCATTGCTCCAGCGATTGGGGCGGTAAAACTTCCCCACGACCGGCGCTCCCTGTTCC
>JAEZLB010000001.1 GCA_023435945.1 Pseudomonadota bacterium
CCCGGCGTGGAACTTGTGCGTGTACTCGAAGTACTTGATGACGAGGAAGCCGCACGCGCAGAGGATCGTGATGAGGAGGTAGTTCCCCGTCGCCTTCCGGTTGCCGAGCTGCGAGGAGCGGACGGCCATGGCCGCCGTGAAGGACGAGAACAGGAGCACCACGGTGTTGGTGCCGCCCATGATCTTGTCGAGCTGGTGGCTCGCCGCCACGAACATCTCGGGGTACCAGCTTCGGTACACTCCGTAGGCGACGAAGAGGCCGCTGAAGAACAGCAGCTCCTGCGCGAGGAAGACCCACATCCCGAGCTTCGCGGCGTCGAACTGCTGCGCCGGCGTGTCGAAGTGGTGCGCGAGCCACTTCGGGCCATGATGGCCGTGCCCGTGATCTCCGTGCGCGTGCTCGTCGGCCGCAGCCGCGGTCGCTTCGCTGCTCATCCGTGATCTCCTTCAGCGGCTTCCTTCTTCGAAGGCGCCTTGCCTCCCCGGTGGCCCGGGAAGAGCGGATCGTCGAAGCCCTCGTACAGCTCGTCTTCGGTGGCGAGGTGATAGTCGTACTGGCCGCGGGTGAGGACCGGATCCTTGACGAAGTTGAACGTCGGAGGCGGCGTCGGCGTCATCCACTCGAGCGCGGCCGATCCCCACGGGTTGCGGGGAGCCGGCTTGCCGCCCATGAGCGACTTGATGAACATCACCAAGAGGACGAGGAAGCCAACACCGAGGATCCAGGAGCCCACGGTCGAGACCTGGTGGAAGATCTCGTACTGCGGGAGAAAGTCGTAGTAGCGCCGCGGCATGCCGCGCGAGCCCATGATGAACTGCGCGATGAACGTGACGTTGAAGCCGATGAAGACGAAGAACCACCCGATGCGGGCCATGCCCTCGTCGTACATCTTGCCGGTGAACTTCGGCCACCAGTAGTGGAGGCCGCCGACGAAGCCCATCACGGTGCCGCCGACCATGACGTAGTGGAAGTGCGCCACGACGAAGTAGGTGTCGTGGAGGTGCACGTCGACGGCGAGCATCCCGAGGAAGAGGCCGGTGAGACCGCCGATCGTGAAGAGGAAGAGGAACGACAGCGCCCAGAGCATCGGCGACTGGAGCGAGATCGATCCCTTGTAGAGGGTCGCGACCCAGTTGAAGACCTTCACGCCGGACGGGATGGCGACGAGGAACGTCAGCGCGCTGAACACCATCGTCGCGTATTCGCTCATGCCGGCGACGAAGAGGTGGTGGCCCCAGACGAGGAAGCCGAGGAGCGCGAGGCCGAGCGAGCTCGCCGCGATCGCCATGTAGCCGACCGGCTCACGGCGGGAGAACGTGGCGAGGATGTCGCTCGTCACGCCCATGCCCGGGACGATCATGATGTAGACGGCGGGGTGCGAGTAGAACCAGAAGAAGTGCTGGTAGAGCACCGGGTCGCCGCCGAGGCGCGGGTCGAAGATGCCGAGGCCGAGGAAGCGCTCCATCGTGAGGAGGAGGAGCGTGATCGCGAGGACGGGCGTCGCGAGGACCTGGATGATCGACGTCGCGTAGAGCGACCACGTGAACAGCGTCAGCCGGCGCCAGGTGAGGCCGGGCGCGCGCATCTTGTGGACCGTCGCGATGAAGTTCACGCCGGTGAGGATCGACGAGAAGCCCATGATGAACGCGGCGAGCGTCATCGGGATGACCGACGTTGCGGTGCCGATGCCGCCGTGCGCGGGATCGCTCGAGGCGTAGGGCGTGTAGAACGTCCAGCCCGTGTCGACGCCGCCGTTGATCATCGAGTAGAGGCCGAAGCAGGCGCCGAACCAGTAGATGTAGAGCGAGAGGAGGTTCAGCCGCGGGAACGCGACGTCCTTCGTCCCGAGCTGGATCGGCAGGAAGATGTTCCCCAGCGCCGCTGGGATCGACGGGATGATGAAGAGGAACACCATCACGACGCCGTGGAGCGAGAACATCCTGTTGTAGGTGTCCGCGTCGAACAGCGTCTTGCCCTGCGTGAAGAGCTCCGCGCGGACGAGCAGCGCGAAGATCCCGCCCAGGAGGAAGGCGAGCGTCACGCTGATGAGGTACATGATGCCGATCCGCTTGTGATCGAGCGTCACGAGCCAGCTCATGAGCCCCTTCTTCTCGAGGAAGCTGGCGTTCGGATCTTCGACGTTGTGCTGCGCGCCGGGTGTCGTCGTGATGGCGGCCATTTTGAGTCTCCAGGCTCCATGCTCCAGGCTCCAAGGGAGAGCCGAGAGGGCGGAGACAGGTTTTTCGAGGTTTGTTTCTAACGAAAGTCTTCGGGGTTAGGTGGCTTGGCTGCGGGGCTCGGCTCTCTCTACTTCCTGGAGCCTGGAGCCCGGAGCCTGGAGCCTCTACTTCAGGCTCTTGATGTACGCGATCACCGCATCGAGCTGATCGTCCTTCATGACGAAGGGCGGCATCTGCACGGTCTGGTATCCCGCGACGATCTTCGCGTTCGGGCGGAGGATGGACTCGCGGATGTAGTTCTCGTCGGCGGTGACCGGACCCGCCGTCGTATCGACGGAGTGGCCGAAGATTCCGGCGAGCTTCGGACCGGGCGATTTCGAGCCACCGATCTCGCCGCTGCCGCCGGCGCCATGGCACGTCGTGCAGCCGTTCTTCACGAAGAGGCGCTCGCCCCATTTCTCGGGCTGGCACTCCTCGGGCGTCCCCTGGCACTTGCCGAGCCCCTGCTCCCACTTCTTGTATTCGGCGGGCTCGAGGATCTTCACGCTGGCCAGCATCCCGGAGTGGCTCGTGCCGCAGTACTCCGCACAGAAGACGTTGGCGTCGCCGGCCTTGGTCGGCGTGAACTGGATGAACGAGTACTGGCCGGGGACCGCGTCTCGCTTCATGCGAAACTCGGGGATGTAGAAGGAGTGAAGGACGTCCTCCGACGAGATGATCATCTTGTACGGGCGGCCGAGCTCGAGCACGAGCTCACCGGGCAGGCGGTCGCCGCTCGGGTACTCGAACTCCCAGCTCCACTTCTTTCCGCGGACGCGGATCTCGGTCGCGCCCTCCGCCGCGGTGGCGTTGCGGACGTAGCCGGTGAAGCCGGCGTGGAAGAGGAAGAAGATGAAGATCGTCGGCGTGATCGTCCAGAACAGCTCCAGCTTCATGAAGTGGCCGGGCGGCTCCGGCTTCACCCCCGGCCTCCGCTTGTACTTCATGACGAAGTAGAGCATCGACACGGTCACGGCGACCGTGAACACGACCGAGAACCAGAAGATGAAGTCGTACGCCTTGTCGATCGGCGGC
>JAEZLB010000015.1 GCA_023435945.1 Pseudomonadota bacterium
GCCATCGGTATCCTTCGGAACTTGGGCCATCTGCTCTATTTCCGCTCCACCTTCAAAGGATGGTTTGCGCCGTTTCTTTCTGGATTCAGGCTGATAGTATGCATTGGCAAATGCCAGCACATGATCGATCAACGGTTTCTGCAGCGGCAGCGTATCCACCTGCTCTCCAGCATCCATCATACGCGCTGCAGCGTTGTAGGAAAGCGTTACCGTCTTGGGCATGGCAAGTTCGAGACCATTGTGCTCTTCAAGACGCCACATGATGAACCAACAAGGTTCGGGAGAAGTGGCATTCAGGAAGTAACCTTCGGCTTCATCGGTGTACAGGCTAACCTGGATGCCGGAAAACAACCAGCGCCAGTCCGCCTCGTCCTCCCCTATGCAGGTGGGCTCCTGAAAGACACCCGTGTCGTGTACGACTTCGACGGGGGACCAGGCATACGGTTGCCAGCGATTGCCGATATGCCGGCGTTGCATGACAACGCCAATCTGTATGGCTTCTGTTTCCATTTAATCAAGCGTAGAGAGAAGTTGAACAGATACTGATACACCACTATGCCACAAATTCTCTCTTTTCGAGAACGCAGACAGGCGAAGGCGCTAACAAGAAACGCTCTCCGCCTGTAGGAGGCTAGTCGTTTTTGACAACAATGGAGGGAAACTTACTGCTCATATCCTTAGCCTTTTCCGCCACTTTTACCGCTACCTTGCGCGCGATGTCTTTGTAAATGGTAGCAACGGCACCATCAGGATCGGCCACCACAGTTGGCCTGCCGGAATCGGCCTGCTCGCGGATTGCCATGGTGAGCGGCAACGCGCCAAGGAAGTCAACATCATAATCCTTGCACATTTTTTCACCGCCGCCGGAGCCGAAAATGGGCTCGGTATGGCCGCAGTTGGAGCAGATATGCACACTCATGTTCTCTACAATGCCCAGGATAGGGATTCCCACCTTCTCAAACATTTTCAAGCCCTTGCGCGCATCCAGCAAGGCAATATCCTGCGGCGTCGTAACAATCACCGCGCCGGTGACCGGCACCTTCTGAGAGAGCGTCAGCTGCACATCACCTGTGCCGGGTGGCATGTCGATAATCAGGTAGTCAAGATCGCGCCAGTTGGTCTGCTCCAGCAGTTGCTGCAAAGCCTGCGTTACGATGGGACCACGCCATACCATGGGCTCGTCGGGATTAATCATGAAACCGATACTGGACACTTGCAGCCCGTAATTTTCCATCGGCTCCATGGTCTTGCCGTCATACGACTCCGGACGGCCTGAAATACCCATCATCATAGGCTGCGAGGGACCATAGATATCAGCATCGAGTATGCCTACCTGCGCGCCTTCGGCAGCCAGCGCCAGCGCCAGATTGACGGTCGTGGTAGATTTGCCAACACCGCCTTTGCCGGATGCAACAGCAATGATGTTTTTCACGTTAGGCATGAGCTTCACGCCGCGCTGCACTGCATGCGCGACGATCTTGGAGCTGATGTTAACACTGACATTTCCAGCCCCCGGTACGCTACGCACCGCGGCAATCGCTGCCTTGCGCAGGCTGTCGAACTGGCTCTTGGCCGGATAACCCAGTTCTATATCGAATGACACGTCAGCCCCATCAACCTGGATATTTTTGATGGTCTTGTTCGTTACCAGATCTTTGCCGGTGTTCGGATCTACCACCTGAGATAATGCCGACCGGACGGCTTCAGCTGTAATACTCATTCCTTCATTTCCTTATAAGGTTTCGCCGTTTAGTCTAAACCAATTCATGTTTGTATCGCTGCTTGGACATTAGGCAGTCCCATTGCGTTATATTTGCCGCAGCTCATGTCGCCAGGACGGCGACGGCACATTCCTGCAGCGCAAGCTATACAATGTCGCACACAAAGCGTCATTCCATCATGAATGCGATGCGCCGCCATCATAAACCATCCAGCAATTCAATATAGCCCTTCGAAAACAATGGATATTCAACAGGTCACAGGTCTGATACTTGCCGGCGGTCGCGGTACCCGCATGGGAACCGTAGACAAGGGATTACAAACATTCCGGGGCATGCCCATGGCACTGCATGTCATGCTACGCCTTTCCCCACAGGTTGGCACACTTATGATTAATGCCAATCAGAATCTTGCCCCGTACGAAGCTTTCGGCGTTGCCGTATGGCCGGATCAGGTGCAGGGTTTTGCTGGCCCGCTCGCCGGCATACAGACTGGACTCTCTCATTGCGACACCGAGTACATGGTCACTGCGCCCTGCGATTCGCCGTTCCTTCCCACGGATCTGGTGCAACGCCTGGGAACCGCTCTTGAAAGCAATCAAGCTGATCTGGCGGTTGCCGTTACCGGCGAAGGAGAAAATCGCCAGGCTCATCCTGTGTTCTGCCTGATGAAAACCTCCTTGCTGGATCACCTGACCGGCTTTCTTCAGTCTGGCGGGCGGAAGATTGATGCATGGTATGGCACTTTAAAAGTTGTCGAGGTGAACTTCCCCGATGAAGATGGCTTCCGAAATATCAACACGCTCGAAGAGTTGAAACGCTTCGAAGGCTAATGACTTTAAATTCGCCTTTTCTCCTTAAGGATCAGCTATCGTCTCAACACGGTTGCTGATCCTAGGCCGCAGCTTTCATATCTCCGGCGATGCGCTAAGCAGTCGCCCCAAGAAGGCCCTCTTTAGGAAACCAGATTAGAGTCCGCATCCTCTTCCAAGAAACGCCGGGTGCCAGACGGCTCTCCGTATTCCGTCGCAATACCTCTGGCACCCGGACATCAAGGAGATGTGCATAAAAACAACGCGGTGATTGTGGCGTGCCTGGGTTGGAAAAGATTTCATGCGCCCTCTCTTTTACAAATAGGGGCCCCCTCCAGTCGCCCATATATTGTCCTTCCAACCGTTTAAATTTGTAACTTTCTAACAACGTTTTTTATCGAATGTAGATACCCCTCGGCCCAGGCATTGATACTTGGCCAACAACAACCTTACCCCCCACCATACCCGACCAAAAAGTCTCACGTCCCCGGAAAGCATGCCGAGCCAACTCCTTGTATTCGTGGGCTGAGCGTGAATACTGCAAGGGGAAGGCAGCCTGCGCTCCACGGTAAAAAAACGGCTAATTTTCTTTCGCCGCACCGCAGAAATAGACGACATTTTTCTGCACCCATCCCCTTTTTCTCCTCCTGTTATTTCGCCTTTCGCCTGCACGATAGTCCAGGTTGTTGTCAAAATTGACATATGTTGTGATGCATGAAATTGTTAAAACAATTGCAATAAACAACAAGAACTACCTTGGAAATATGTACTTTTCTCGTATGAGAATGTTTTCAGCGGAAACAAGGTAAAACCTTCTACGCTTTTGTGCTTGCTTGCAACGGAAGTCAAATAAGGAGATTCGCCAGTATGGAACACCACTTCGAGAAACGCTTGCCAGCCTCATTGAATTTTGTCCTGATTTGCCAGCAATTCCCCTCCTCCGCCGCATTACGACTTTATCTTGAGAGTAAAGGCTGTATGGTGATCCAGCAGGACGAGACGATAGTCGGCATAGGGGCAACCGCCCCCGTTCCATCACGCATTGAAGTGCAGACGCCGACCTACCAAAACGCCCATCCGGGCGCAAGACGAGAGGTGGAGATTCATGCCTACCTGCGCACGCCGCTCACCTGGAAAACGGATTGGGCTTCCTCATTTCACCCCAAGGACAACCCCAGGCAAGAATTTGCCAGTTTTTATAACAAGACTGACAAAGACAGAGAAGATCATCTGTGCCTGGTATTTATCAGAGCTTCCTGCGATGGCAACATCTCCCCCATGCCGAATTATTTCTTCGAGGAAGCCCTGAGACATATACGCGCCGCCTACGCTCAACACGGGCACAAGACTATTTCACACATTGATAGCGTAATGGATAGTGAAGAAAGCAAGCCTATCAAGGACTCCGTGCATCTAACAGCGCGCGAGCATGAAATCCTCAAATGGGTGTCCGAAGGAAAAGGATGTTGGGAAACCGGCGCGATACTCGGCATTTCGGAACGCACGGTGAAATTTCACCTGCAAAACATCTATCGCAAACTCAACGTGGTCAACAGAGCGCAGGCGATTACCAAAGCCATGCGCTATGCGCTGATATAACAGACATCCTTTGTATAGCCAGGTAATAACCGACTGCCCACCATTCGGTTATTTTCCTTTGTAGGGGGTCACCGTTTCCGCGTTCATCTGATAACCGGATGTACCGAACTCGGTATCAGTACGCGCCATGCCCAGTGTTCCGTTCACCCATACCGCATCCATGATCTGAACATTTTTCAACGGCTTGGCAGCGACAACGTGAATGATCTGGTTAGCTGGCGGTGGCGGGGTATGAATACATGCGCCGAAATACGGGACCAACAGGAATTCCCTTATCTGACCGCGCTCGGTATCAAGAGGCACTACAAAGCCAGGAATGCGTATGCGCTTTCCATTCAGCGATGGCTCGACAGGCGCTTCATTCCACTCCTTGCGCATGAGCTCTAATGCCTCCATGGCACGCGGATCATTATCTTCAAGCGTGTCGAAATTCAGATCCTTGAAGAGCTTTTCCGGATTCCAGTGCGTGGGTACCAGATCCTCCCAACTGATCTCCTTGAACGCTTGCGCGGCGCCCGCTGCACTTCCCTGCTTCAAGCGCTCACCCACCTTGTAATCCGTCTTTCCCTTGGAAACTGCATCTTGCGACAAGGCCGATGCTTGCACGCCTACCAGCAGTACGACACTCAGCAAAACATTCAGCAATTTCATACTTTTCCTCTTTACACTCGCGGCGTCAGGCCATCGGCCAATGATAAGCGATAGGCACGGTAGCCGGGCACGAGGCTGGCCAATAATCCCACTGCCACAACCGCCCCTAGCAGCGGCCACTCTTCCCCCGACAGGAAAGTAAGGTGCAACCGCAGGCCATAATGTGCCTCCACCAGCGGCCCAATCACCAGAGACACTCCATTCAGCAGTATCAGTCCAGTCACCGAACCCAATAATGTAATACCCAAGCCCTCAATGACCAACATAACAAAAACATGAATCGGCTGCGCGCCCACCGAGCGAAGAATTGCCAGTTCACGCCGGCGTTCATTCAATCCGGCCAGAATCACGGCCATCAAGCCACCCAGTCCGACCAGCACCACCATCACCGACACCAGCAGCAAGGTTTTTTCAACCATGCCCACGACCTGCCACAACTGGTCCAGTGCCACACCGGGCAACACCGCAACCAGCGGCTCGGCCTCATATTGATTGACGAACCGCTGCACCCGAAATACCGCGGTGCGACTCTCAAGCCCAACCAGCATAGCGGTCACTGACTTTGGCCTCAGGTCAAACTTGCGTACATATTCGGCGGGAATCGACAAGCCCGGCATGAGTGCCCCTCCCTGCCAGTTCAGATGAATGGCTTCCATCGCTTCCAGGCTGATATGCACCGATCGGTCCACGGGCGTACCGGTGCGCTCCAGTATGCCGGTTACGACAAAAGGCTTGTCATCGTGCGCAGCAAAGGCCACGTCCTTCATGCCATGGTTCAGCGTGATAGTGTCACCAACCTTGTAACCCAGACGCGCTGCCACTTCCGCGCCCACTACCGCATCGAAAAGGCCATCAAACACCTTGCCTTCCTTCAGCACTAACTTGCGGGACGCGCCATAGTGAAAATACTGAAAATAATCGGCCACCGTACCCACGACCGGATAACCGCGATGCGAATCTCCCAGCGACAATGGCACGGCCCACGCAACGGCAGGATGCTGGCTGATTTCCTGCACGCTGTTCCAGCTCATGTTGGTGGTCGCCTCGCCCATGCGGAAAATTGCATACAACATCAATTGCACGGGACTGGTCCGCGCACCAATGACGAGGTCAGTGCCTGACACCGATTGCGAAAAACTTTGCCTCGCATCGTGCCGCAGGCGCTCGACGCCCAGCAACATCATTACGCTCAGCGCCATGGCCATCACCACCAATCCCAATGTAAGACGGCGATTCCAGGCACTGCGCCACGCAAGTATGGGCAAATGCATCATGCCGCTACAACCTCCCTCACTGCGTAATTGATTTCATTTAGCGCCACTGACCTGTCGAAATACGGCATCAGCCTTTTGTCATGACTGACGAAAATGACGCTGGCTTGTGACTGCGCGCACTCTTTCAACAGCAGGGCCAGAAAATCATCTTGGCGCTCAGCATCCAGTGCTGACGTAGGTTCGTCTGCGATGATCAGTTCCGGCCTGCCGATCAATGCTCGTGCAGCCGCCACGCGCTGCTGCTGACCTACGCTAAGTTCAGTTACCGGCCGCTGCTGCAATGCCGGATCGAGATCGAGATCCTTAAGCAACCGGACCGCTTCTTCGTGTAAAGACAAGCCCGATGACAGCGCGCGTTCGCGTCGCGCTGATGAAAAGCGGCATGGCAATAACACATTATCCAGCATGGACAAATGTGGAATGAGGTTGAATTGCTGGAAAATGAAACCGATGTGATCGGCGCGAAAGCGATCGCGCGCGCGCCCATTCAAATGGGCCAGATCGGCTTCCAGAATACGCACCTGACCACGCTCCGGGGTCAGCACACCGCCCAGCAATCCAAGCAAGGTACTTTTGCCGCTGCCGCTGGGCCCGTACAGAAATATCCGCTCGCCACCACCGACACAAAACGCGGGGATATCCAGGCAAAGTGACTTATCCCTTCCCCACCGAAATTGCAGATCTGTTATATGAACGATGTCTGAAATGAGCATGGGCTGATTCTACCATTGCAGCTTACGCTGCTTTGGCGTCAACCTGGCTGCTGACTGGCCTCGCACTGATACCACTTGTGCATCTATCCTGTGTATGCCGGAGAAGCGGTCGAACAGCGCTAGATCGATACTCTTCAGCAGCGCTGGATGCTCACACTGATATCGGACCACCGATTCGATGTCTGCATGAGATTCGTGGCCGTGTCCATGCGAGTCCGCTCCTCGCCCCTCCCTGAAGGGAAGATCCAGCTCAACATCCTGCACCTTGCATCCTGCCTCGGCATTCAGAACGAACAGGGAAGCAGGCTTGTGGAACTGCTCACGCAGGGCTTGCACCGCTTTTCTCTGCTGGTCAGTACGTGGCTCGTGTTCAAAACCCACCAGGTTATCCATGGGAGATTGCAAAGCGATCTCGACTTGTGATCCTTCCATTACAACCTGCAGGACGGCATTGCCATGCACATGGGCTTTGCCGCCATGTGCATGAACAGCCGGACCGGATAAAGATGTCAGAACACCGGCGCTTACGCACATCGCAATAACAATTCGTTTCATCTTCATACGCTTTACTTGACTTTCAATTTCATAAGGCCGCCCAGCCAGACGTACCTGGCCAGCAAGAGCACTTGTATTGTAAAGAATATGGCAGTGATGAGTTAACGGGCAGAATGGATCAGGAAAGCCACTTCCATACCACCACAGCCATTCCCAGCCAGAGCAGGACAATCACCACGGCCCCGGTGTAACTCCGAGGTTTTGCGTGGCGTGCCTGCAGCCATTCCTCGGCCTGCAAGCGGCATGCGGCCACCACCTGCTCGGGAAGAAGGCGTACCGCAAGCCATATCAGGACGGGCAACAGGATCAGCTCGTCCAGCAAACCCAGCACAGGAATAAAATCGGGAATCAGGTCGACAGGACTCAACGCATAGGCAACCGCCAGCATGCACAAGCCTTTTGCCAACAAGGGCGTATCAGGATGACTGCGCGCAAACCATAACATCACCGTATCCTGGCGAACGCGTTTTGCCCATCTCTTTAAGGTAGCGAGCATGGCAGGGATGCAAAAGGTTTCCGAAAATGAGACGAATGGCCTCTCCGATATAACCTGATTTTATGCGGGGATGACTCGTCCTGCCATGACAATAGCGCACTATGCCGGGCTGCACAGTGAGAAAGCGCATTGATGAAACAAAGACTGCATCCATCTGGCCGCAGCCGTGTCAGGCCACCTGTTCCGCCAGAGGATGGCTTTGACGGTGATAGAGGAATTCCAGCACGGCGCGCCGGCATTCGATGTATGTCGCATCCTGCGCCAGCGTTACCCTGTCTCGTGGCCTGTCCAGCTCCACGCTCAGGACTTCCCCTATGGTTACGGCCGGACCATTGGTCCGCATGACAATGCGATCCGACATCAGCACCGCCTCGTCCCCATCCTGCGTGACCATGATGACCGTGGACTGGATTCGCGCCACAATCCATCCTCATCAGTTTCATCCGGCAGATGCGCGCGTCAGCCCATCAAGTGCACCTCGCAAAGCATCACACTTATAGGGGGGATCAGACCGGCCACCGGGCTCAACAAGGTCGACCTGCTGCATCCAGCGTGTCTAACCAGGAAAATGAATGCCCCTTTCGAACTTCGATGTTGATATCGGCAAGCGCATAATAAGGGCCGCGGCTGGTATGAAACATCACTTTCACTTGCTGAATATCGATAAACTTGCCGAAGTGATCCATATCGACTCTTTCAGTTACACACTTTTGGATAGCTGAATGCCATAAACAGCATCACCAGCGCCTGTTCGAGCAGATAGCTCACCACGCCGATCACAACGAGGGCTATGATGATGTAAGCCACACTGAGGTTATTCCATTCATCCCATACCCGGAAACCTATACCCACACTGCCGATCACCAGCCATACCGTGTCCACTGCAAGCCTCACTCCAGTCAACATATGCGGCAGCACAACTGGGACCAGAATCTTGGTCATGATTTTCTATTCTGACAGATTCAGTACCCTGGCCACCTTCATGTAATCCTGCGGCACGCTGCGAACGCTCATTGCGGTATTGATGACCATGGGCCAGATCGAACAAATGAAAATGGCCCAAGTAACTGCGGGGGCCGCCTTGAATTTCAGCAAGCGAATGATGGGATTGAACATGGCACCCAGAAAGCTGAAACGCCCGGCATACATTGCGCCATTCCGGCGCCGCTCAGGCCAGCATATCGGCTACATCGATCATGCGCTGCGCCACTTCGGCCAGCTTCAACTTGCGCTCCATGGCAAAACGCCGCAAGCGGCGATACGCCTCTTCCTCGGAGCACCGATAACGCTCCATCAGCAAACCTTTTGCACGCTCCACGAATTTCCTTTCTTCCAGCTTCAGTTTTGCATCCTGCAATTCCTGGCGGAGTTTCTGTTCGACCTGAAAACGTGTCATTGCCACGTCCAGCACTGCAGCGACACGATCCGGCAACAACCCCGCTACCACGTAAGCAGCCACACCCGCCTCAATCGCCAGTTGCATCCGCTCCTGGCTGGCATCTTCGGTAAAACACACGATGGGGCATCTTGCGTGAGCTGTTGCTACCACTACCCGCTGCACTACGCCATCCGATTGCGAGTCGATGATGATCAGATCCGGGGCCAGACGCGAAATCTGTGTCTCTATATCGGCCTCCGGCGCTAAGGCCGCCAGGATGTTGTATCCTCCTTCCAGCAAGCCGATTCGAAGATCGCGCGCACGATCGGCACGTTCTATCGCATCGCGATCGGCGCCGGGCGGTGCAAGGACCGAATTAATTACGATAATCCGGAGTTGTCTGGCATCTGTCATGAAGGTACTCGCTGATGAGATTTCCTGAAACCGGATGCGCTTGGATGCCGGATACCGAATCGCCCTCCCCATGGCCGGCCCTCCCGCTCCTATCGGCACTGCAATGACGCACTTCGCCTGCTCACAGCAAAATGCATGCCGCAGAATAAGGAAAGCAAACCCTGTCCCGACGGACTTCACATGGCCGGATACGCACCAAAATCGTGATATGGACCACCCTGCGCACCAAACCAACCAGCTATTACGCCTAGGAAGAAGCCATTCCGGGAGCCCCCTTGCATTCTCCAGTATCAGGCGCACCAGTCATAATTCGGACCAATCAGCGCTCAGGAACAACAGCTTCCGGAAAGTAAGACGAAATTTCAGATGACTTGAAGCTTAAAGGGCAGACAGCTAGGGCGGACTCATAAGGACACATCAGGAATTCAGGCAGGCGCCGATGGGCTAATCGAGCACCAGGCACCGGCTTCGTGGAATTTTCTCTCGCCCAGCCCTTTGCTTGCCAGCCATGCCGTCATGAATGCATGCAGATCGTCGGCCTTGATCGGCTTGGATAACAGAAATCCCTGGTAGGCATCGCACCCGTTTTCATTGAGGAATCGAAGCTGCTCCTGCGTCTCTACGCCTTCGGCAATGACTGACAAGCCCAGGTTTTGTCCCAGGGCGATGATGGCCTGAGAAATTGCCACGTCCTGCGGATCATTCGGCACATCGTTGACAAAGGAGCGATCGATCTTGAGCTGATGCAGCGGTAATCGCTTCAGATATGACAACGAGGAATACCCGGTACCGAAATCATCCAGCGAGAAAGTCAGGCCATGAGCCTGCAATGCCATCATCTTTTCAACAGCATCTTGCGTGTCTTCGAGCAGGACTGATTCCGTCAATTCCAGCTTGAGCAAACTCGGATTGGCACCGCTCTGCTTCAGAATTTCTATGACATTGGCGACAAAATCATTGTGGCGGAATTCACGCGCACTGATGTTAACTGACATGGTCAAACCGGCCGTCAGCGGATCGCGTGACCAGGCTGCCAATTGAGCGCAGGCCGCCTCCAATACCCAGCGCCCCAACTGCACGATCAAACCTGTTTCTTCTGCAAGCGGAATAAACTCGTAGGGCGGTACCTGGTCACGCTGCGGATGGAGCCAGCGTATCAGCGCTTCCACGCCTGTCACTCGCCCGTCGCGCGTAACCTGCGGCTGATAAACCAGACTGAATGCTTCGCCTTCCATGCTGGCACGAAAATCAGCTTCCAAGCCCATTTGCGAACTGATGGCTGTTTGCATGGTCGGATCGAAAAAGCGGATTACATTGCGGCCGGCAGCCTTGGCGCGATACATAGCCAGGTCAGCATGCTTGAGCAACTCATGACTACTCCTGTCCTGGGCATTAAACAAGGCGACACCGATACTGGAGGTACTCAGGTACTGATAGCCGCTCAAGTCGTAAGGCCGTTTCAATGTCGCCAACAATTTTTCGCCTACCGCTTCGGCCTGTGAGGCAGCCATCCTGATATCGCTGTCCAGGCCCTCCAACAACACCACGAACTCATCGCCGCCCCAGCGGGCTACCGTATCCGTTTGTCGAATGCTGCCCGTTAAGCGTAGCGCGACCTGCTGCAACAGCAAATCGCCTTTGTCGTGGCCGTAACTATCGTTCAACGTCTTGAAATTATCCAGGTCGATAAACATCACCGCCCCTTGGCATTGATTGCGCGTACAAGCAAGCACCGCTTGCTGCAAGCGATCCTGCAGTAACTGGCGGTTGGGCAGGCCGGTCAGCTGATCGTAGAATGCCAACCGCTGAATCTGCTCTTCTGCAGTCTTACGCTTGCTGATGTCAGTATTGATGGAGAAAATGGATTGGGGATTCCCTTTATCATCTCTCACCAGCGTCCAACTGCTTTCCACTGTCAGCAGCTTGCCCTCCTTATGCCACTTCTGATGTTCGCCGCTCCACTCTCCGACCAGCGTCATTGAATCCAGCATGTGCTGGAACAGCTCTGGTTCATGGTAAAGAAAATCTTTTGCACAGCGTCCCAGCACTTCCTCGCGCCTCCAGCCGAACATCTGTTCCGCTCCACGATTCCAGTACATGACGTGCTGCTCCATGTCGCTGACCACGATGGCATCCTTTGCCTTATCCAGCAGCGAAGCCTGACGGCGGAACTTGTCTTCGCTTTCTCGCAACGCAATCAGATAACCCTCACGCTCATTAGCCTGTAGTGCCATCTGGCGGACCATGTGGCGCCCATAAGCAATCGCTGCGGCCACCAGTATCAGCACGAATCCCAGCAACACATACTGATAACGGCGCAATTGTTCGACCGCCGACAGTTCACGCGTCAGCAAGTCGTTCTGGATCAGCGCTACATGTTCACGAAATACCGCCAGCGTGCCGATTACATCCGCATAACGCCTGTCCATCATCGTCATACGCATCAGCGCGTACTCAGGATCCCCCTCTTTCAGCGCCGTGAATACCCTTTCCGCTTCCCTGACCATCTCGTTCATCGTCGCATCAATGGTACTGAGATGACGTTGCAGCGCCTGCACCGATTGCACCATTTCCCAACCATACTCGGTGGACTGGTCGAAGCGTCCCTGCAATTGAAACTGAGCCTTCGCCAACGTCTCCTCGAATGTCTGCGCTGCATCTTTCAGCTTTTTCTCTTCCCGCTCAAATTCACGGGTTTCAAATACGGTATTGCCTGGCGCATTGACACTACTGGCGAGGCTTACCAAAGAAGAGTAACTCGCCAGTTGCTCTACCCACGCCCGATTGGCATTGACGGAGCGCTGATAGGACTCCACCAGTTGGTGGTTGAATAGCATGCCCAGCGCTACTACCAACACGTTGATAATGGCTAGCGTGAAATAAGGCCTATGCCACTTAATAGTGCGAGTAAGCCTTGCAGCTGCATGGGTGAAGTGCGACATGGCATTCCCATAGTCTATGGGTCGGTTTTCAGGGAAATTGCAACAGCAATCGGGATCAGAGGAAAAATGCAGGTTTGCACGGATGCCCTTAATCCCTGCTTACTTTCCCTTCTCATACAGTTACGGCAGACTTCGCGGTATCTTTAACATCCTGACAACATTGAAAGCCCTGCAACATTCAGATTCATGGCACTCTGAATCAGGTGCATTTCCAGCAATTTCTTGCTCTTTAAAAATCTTTTGTTGTAAGCCTAATCTGCCTTATTGCCATTGCACTTTTTGAGGACGCGAAGGTCAAGTAAGGACAACGCGTAAGAACAACGCCAGGATTGTGTATGTCATTACATTAAGGAGTAGGCAATGTCAGACTTAAACAACATGAATCCGACGCCTCCGAAAGAGGTCAGGGAAAAGCTTGCCAAGCAGGATCAGGAAACAAAAAATCATCTGCCTGCTGAGCGTACCAATGATTCAGAGGTTGACCCTAAAATGCCCAAGAAAGATATCTTGAGGGGTTTTCACGGAGGCTAGTCCCCTAGTGTGGAACTGGAGAAGAGTTTGAGGTTATTTTTGCTTCCTCGTCACAAGTGACGCCATATGGCACGGATG
>JAEZLB010000102.1 GCA_023435945.1 Pseudomonadota bacterium
ATCCAGCAACATGCCGAAAAAGCCGGATACAGCGTCGTTCGCGAATTCTGCGGGCATGGTATTGGCAAGGTGTTTCACGAAGAGCCTCAAGTGCTCCACTACGGCAAGCCCGGTACGCTGGAACAACTGGAAGCCGGGATGATCTTCACGGTGGAACCCATGATTAATGCGGGGCGCCGGGAAATCAGAGAAATGAACGACGGCTGGACCATCAAGACCAAGGACCGCAGCTTATCCGCGCAATGGGAACACACTGTGCTGGTCACTGAAACCGGCTTCGAGATCCTGACGGTTTCTCCCGGAATGCCGGCACCGCCGCCATTCATCAAGCAAACCATTCCTGTTGAACTTGCTTCTGCCTGAACACCATGAATGTGCTCGATTGCGCGCCGGCCACCAAACTGAGCTTATTGAAAGACAGCCTCAAGGCAGGTCGCCAGGCGGCAATCGCAGCTTTCGACGCCGATGGCAAACCCGAAAAACTGCTCAGGCAACTACGGCGCATCATAGACACAGCCCTGGTCCAGGCATGGAAAGCAGCCAGCTTGCCTTCGGCATGGGCATTGGTAGCTGTAGGCGGGTATGGCCGAGGCGAGCAATATCCACTCTCGGATGTTGATCTGCTGATTCTGCTGCATGAACCCGCCACTCCCGAGCAGCAAGCCAAGCTGGAAGAACTGATCCAGCTGTTCTGGGACATGGGACTGGAAATCGGGCACAGCATACGTACCATAGAAGAATGCCTGGCCGAATCCGCGGCGGACGTCACAGTACAAACTGCTTTGCTGGAATCCCGCCTCATCAGCGGCAACCGCAAACTTTTTCACAAGCTTCAGGATCGGTGCCATGAAGCCATGGACCCGCAGGCCTTCTTTCAGGCCAAGCTACTGGAATTACGCCAGCGCCATGTACGCTACGAAGACACGCCTTACAGCCTGGAACCCAACTGCAAGGAAAGCCCGGGCGGTCTGCGGGATCTGCAGGTCATCCTGTGGGTCGCCAAGGCAGCCGGACTGGGCGACTCATGGCGCAAGCTGGCTGACAAAGGCCTGATCACACCGACCGAAGCTCGCCAGATCACGGAGAAAGAGCGGCTGTTCAAAGTCATCCGCATACGCCTGCATCTGCAGGCGGGCCGCCACGAAGATCGTCTGCTATTCGATCTGCAAACATCCATCGCTGAACAGTTCGGCTTTCGCACCACGGAAACGCGGCGCGCCAGCGAATACCTGATGCAGCATTATTACTGGGCCGCGAAGGCAGTCAGCCAGCTCAACACCATACTTTTGCAGAACATACAGGCGCAGCTATTTCCGCAGCCAGCAGTACCCCGCCCTATCAATGAGCGCTTCAACGAAGTCAATGGCTTGATTGACATCGCCCACGACGATGTCTTCAAACAAACGCCTTCGGCGCTGCTGGAAATTTTCCTGCTGAGGTGCCAGCACAGCGAATTGCGAGGCACGACTGCACGTACACAACGCGCGATGTGGCATGCTCGTTTTGGCATCAATGAAACCTTCCGGCGCGACCCTGCAAACAAAGCTTTATTCCTGAAAATCCTGCAATCCCCGCGCGGCGTCACCCATGCATTGCGACAGATGAACCAGCTCAGCATACTGGGCCGCTATCTGCCGAATTTCCGGCGCATCGTCGGCCAGATGCAGCATGACCTGTTCCACGTCTACACGGTGGATCAGCACACGCTCATGGTCGTGCGTAACCTGCGCCGCTTCATGATGCCCGAACATGCGCATGAATATCCCTTCTGCAGCCAGCTGATCGCCGACTTCCACAAACCCTGGCTACTGTACACTGCCGCCCTATTCCATGACATCGCCAAGGGCCGTGGCGGCGACCACTCGATACTCGGCATGGAAGATGCCGAGCAATTCTGCAAGGAGCATGGACTGTCCGACGAAGACACCGAACTGGTCGTATTCCTGGTAGCGCAGCACCTGAGCATGTCGCGTGTTGCGCAAAAACAGGATTTGTCCGACCCGGAGGTGATCTGCGCCTTTGCCGATCTGGTGCGCGACGAACGCCACCTTACTGCGCTGTATCTGCTGACGGTGTCCGATATACGCGGCACCAGCCCCAAGGTGTGGAACGCATGGAAAGGCAAGCTGCTGGAAGACCTGTACCATCTGACGCTGCGCGCCCTTGAGGGCGGCACCGCATCCACCGCTCGGGAACTGGAGAATCGTCAGAACGAAGCACTGTCCACGCTGCGCCTGTACACGCTTCCCGAAGATGCTCATCTGCAGTTGTGGATGCAGCTCGATACCGTTTATTTTCTGCGTCACGATGCCTCCGACATCGCATGGCAGACACGCGTGCTGTACAACCAGGTGGATACACCGCATCCCGTGGTCAAATGCCGCACTGCCCCCATCGGGGAAGGCGTCCAGGTTGCCGTCTATGTGAAGGACCAACCAGATCTTTTCGCACGCATCTGCAGCTACTTCGCGCAGAAGAACTTCAGCATCCTGGATGCGAAAATCCACACCACGCGCCATGGTTACGCACTGGATACTTTCCTCGTAGCCGAACCCAGCTTTGCCTCCAGCTATAGCGATATTTTTGCGCTGAACGAAAATGAGCTGACCGAACTGCTTGAAACACAGGCACCTTTAACCGCACCGGTCCGCGGGCGCCTGTCTCGGCTGTCGCGCACCTTCCCGCTCACCCCCACCGTGGACCTGCGTCCCGACGAACGCCATCAGCACTATCTACTCTCGATTTCGGCCAATGACCGCAATGGCCTGCTGTATGACATTGCCTGCATACTCGGCAAATATGGCATCAACCTGCATACCGCCAAGATCATGACGCTGGGCGAACGCGTCGAAGACGTGTTCCTGATCGATGGCCAGGCGCTCGAGAACGAACGCACCCAGATAACACTGGAAAAAGACCTGCTAAATGCCTTGCAGGTCTGACTACCTCCCTCAACCTTTACCTGATGTATTTGCATGACTGAACCCTTGCGCCTCTCCAAACGAATGTCCGAACTCGGCCTGTGTTCGCGGCGTGAAGCCGATGAATGGATAGCGCGCGGCTGGGTGAGAGTCGATGGTGCCGTGGTTTCCGAACTGGGCAGCAAGATCCTGCCCCACCAGAAAATCACCGTCGACCGCCAGGCCAGCGCACAGCAAGCCAAACAAGTAACCGTGCTGCTGAACAAGCCCGTCGGTTTCGTCAGCGGCCAGGCCGAAGATGGCTACAAGCCCGCAGTCACCCTGATCACACAGGCCAATCACTGGAAGGAAGACAAGTCACCGATACAGTTTCATCCGTCGCAGCTACGCAGCCTGGTGCCGGCTGGTCGCCTGGATATCGATTCGGTCGGCCTGCTGATCCTGACCCAGGACGGCCGTGTTGCGCGCCAACTGATAGGCGAAGACTCGGAAATCGAAAAGGAATACCTGGTGCGCGTACGCTATCTGAAAGGCGACAAGCTGCCTGACGCCGACCTGAAACGCCTGAATCACGGCCTCTCGCTGGATGGCAAGGCACTCCAGCCCGCGAAAGTCTGGTGGCAGAACAGCGATCAGCTGCGCTTTATCCTGAAGGAAGGCAAGAAGCGCCAGATCCGTCGCATGTGCGAAATGGTGGGATTAAAAGTGCTGGGCTTGAAGCGTGTGCGCATCGGCAAGGTAGCACTGGGCAATCTGCCACCGGGACAATGGCGCTACCTGGGCGCCGATGAACGGTTCTGAGTTCCAGGCTTGCCATTGACGGCCATACGCGGCACTCAACTGCCACG
>JAEZLB010000227.1 GCA_023435945.1 Pseudomonadota bacterium
CCTTATTACCTGCTGGCGCGCTTCGGCGGTCCGGATTTGCCGACACTGGCCGGCGCCTTGCTGGGAGGCCTGTTATTTATTGTGATGTTACGATGGGTGCGCAGGCAGGAAACACCGCCAGGTGAAGCTCCGGCCGAGCTGCCTTCGTTGCTGCGTGCTGCATCGCCTTATCTGGTATTGATAGCACTGGTGGTGCTGACTCGCTTGCTGCCACCGGTGCAGGAAGTCCTGCGCACATTTTCCATTTCCTGGCATTACGCTGAGTTCAGCGGCAGTGTGCCGATACTCTATCATCCGGGTACTTTGCTGATGTTAAGTTTTCTGTGCGCTGCCTGGTTGCAGAAAGCCCCGCTTCGGGAAAGCCTGGATGCGGTGGCCAGCGTGTCGCGCAGGCTGCTACCAGTATCGCTGGCGCTGATCGCGATGCTGAGCCTGTCACGCGTGATGGTACATGCCGGCATGATCGATGCGCTGGCTCTGGCCGCCGCAGACGCTGCCGGCTCGGCCTGGCCTTTGTTCGCCCCAGCCATCGGTGTGTTGGGTTCTCTTGTCACGGGCTCCGCTACGGCTTCCAATATCCTGTTCGGCGGTTTTCAGGTTGCGACGGCACAGCAACTGGGCTTCTCCATATCGGGCATGATAGGTGCTCAGGGATATGGAGCGGTGGTGGGCAATCTCATCAGTCCGCATAATATCGTCGCGGCCAGCTCTACTGTGCACCTGGTCGGCCGCGAAGGCGAAGTGCTGCGCCAGACCGCAGGCATTACGCTGATTTATGCGGTACTCGGAGGCTTGCTGGCCTGGCTGATATTTGCATGAGCCGTTGCCTGCCGGAACTTCGGGAGCGAGGCGTATTTTTATTTCGCCGCGTAAGGTGATCCGGCAGATTTTTGCTATCAGGCACTTTTAACAGGTGCCTGTTCCCGAACTTACCGAGCGGGAGTCGCCTGACTTCCCTTGCACCATTTCAGGAGGCATTGGCATGACATTTTTGCTGCGTATATTTTTCCCTGCTGCAATCGGCATGATGCTGGCCCAGGGTGCTCATGCGGTCGATGAAAAAACCATCCACCGTAGCAAGGCACAGTCCTTCCGAGTGGAGACAGTAGCGGAGGGATTCAGTCATCCCTGGTCGCTGGCCTTTCTGCCAGATGGGCGCATGCTAGTTACCGAACGCGAGGGGCAGTTGAACCTGGTAGAGCGCGAGGGTGGAAAACGTTCGCGCATCAGCGGACTGCCTAAAATTACAGCACGCGGGCAGGGCGGTTTGCTGGATGTGGCCGTACATCCACGCTTCTCCGAAAACAACTGGGTCTATATCAGCTATGTCGCAGACGGTGAAGGCGGCTTCGGCACGCATGTGGGGCGCGGCCGCCTGCAAGGCACGCAGCTCACCGATTTCCAGGTGCTGTTTCGCGCCACGCCCTTCACCACTACCGGCCAGCATTTCGGATCGCGCCTGGTGTTCGATGGAAACGGGCATTTGTTCATCAGCCTGGGTGACCGTAATGAACGCGACAGCGCACAACAGCTCGATAACCACAACGGTTCGCTGATCCGCATTACGGAGGATGGCGGCATTCCCAGGGATAATCCCTTTGTCGGCCGCGACCAAGCGCTGCCCGCCATCTACAGCTATGGCCATCGCAATATCCAGGGCATGGCACAGCATCCGCAAACCGGGCAAATCTGGCTGCATGAACATGGACCGCGTGGTGGCGATGAAATCAACGTTCCCGAGGCTGGCAAGAATTATGGTTGGCCAGTGATCACCTATGGCCGGGAGTATTACGGTCCTTCGATAGGTCCGGCCCAGAAAGCAGGATTGGAGCAGCCTGTGCACCATTGGACGCCCTCCATTGCACCGTCCGGCATGGCTTTTTATACCGGTACCGCCTTGCCCGGATGGCAGGGTGATTTGTTTGTCGGAGCACTGGTACAGACGCATCTGGCACGCTTGCGCTTCGATGGCCTGCACCTGGTCGAGGAAGAACGACTGCTGGAGAAAGAAGGATTGCGCATTCGTGACGTGCGTCAGGGGCCGGATGGATTGCTTTATCTGCTGGTGGATGCCAACCAGGCCCCGCTGTTGAGACTGAGGCCTGCGCAATAGGCAACGAAGATTGCACGGTTGCAGATCTGAATAATGGTATCGAAGAGGTTTCCTGTATCGTTCATTTCAAGGTAACCAATCTGATTTATAGTCTTGCTGGGAGGGTTGTACAGCAGAAGACGATAATGCCATCCGGGGATTACTGAAAACGAAAGAGAAAAATGAGATTTGCTGTTGTTGATCTGGGGTCCAATAGCTTCCGCCTGCAAGTGGCGGATGTCGAGGACGATAAGCTCACTATGCTCAAGGCTATGCGCGATCCGATCAGGCTGGGTGCCGGTCTGGACGAGCAGAATAATCTCACGCCTGCCGCTCAGCAGGCCGCCATCAACACCCTGACCGCCTTTCGTAATGTGCTGTCAGCGTACAGGCTGGACGGCGTGCGCGTGGTGGCGACCAATACCCTGCGCGTTGCCGCCAACAGGAATGAGTTCATCGAGGTGGCGGAAAAGGCGATCGGTTATCCCATCGAAGTGATTTCGGGAGAGGAAGAGGGCCGGCTGATTTACATGGGCGTAAGCAGTGTATTGAACCAGCCCGATGAGCGCCGCCTGGTAGTCGATATTGGCGGCGGTTCCACGGAGCTGATAGTCGGGACCGGTTCGCATATCGAGCATGTTGATTCTTTCAGCATCGGGTCCGTGCGCCAGGT
Organism: Pseudomonadota bacterium; assembly: GCA_023435945.1. GTDB lineage: Bacteria > Pseudomonadota > Gammaproteobacteria > Burkholderiales > Burkholderiaceae_D > JAEZLB01. The sequence continues at coordinate 2,766 of JAEZLB010000227.1, forward strand.
GAATGCCTTTTTCCCGAACGGGCGCATCGATGCCGCTTCACTGCAGGCTGCCATATTGTCGGCACGCGCACAGTTCGAGGGCGGTGTGGCCGCCTTTCACCCGCAGCACTGGACTATCGCTTATGGTTCCTCCGGCACCATGCGTGCCATTTCCGAGGCGATTGCCAGCAATGAGCTGGGCAGCGGCAACCTCGATTACAAAAATCTGAAGGGACTGGCTGATTACCTGATCGAAACAGGCGATCTGAACAAGGTCGACCTGCATGGCATCAAGCCTGAGCGTGTGTATGCAATGGCCGGCGGCCTGACCGTACTGATGGGCTTGATGCAGGAAATCGGTTTTGAAAACATGAAGGCCGTTGACGCCGGCCTTCGAAGCGGCGTTTTGCGTGACTTGTATTTGCGCTCCAGCCGCCAGGACCGCCGCGAACAGTCGGTGCAGGAAATGATGCAGCGTTTTCATGTCGATGCGGAACGTGCCAATCGCGCTGCCGAGATCGCCTTGTGCTTGCACGACCAATTGCAGCTGAGTTCGGAGGACTACAGAAAATATTTGCGCTGGAGCGCACTGCTGCACGAGATAGGGCAGGTGGTATCGCCCACCGGCTATCATAAGCACGGTGCCTATCTGGTTGAGCATTCAGACATTCCGGGTTTCACGGCACGCGAACAGGACTTGATGAGCAAGCTGGTGCTGGCGCAGAAAGGCAACCTGCGCAAGATGGGTAATACGCTGGATCAACCCGATCTGGCCAAGGCCATCCTGGGCCAGCGGCTGGCGATTCTGTTCATGCATGCGCGCGGCGGCATAGACTTGGCGCATGTACGCCTGAAAATGAAAAACAAGATTGAAGTCGAGCTCAGGCAGGATGATGCGTATGCGCATCCGTCGCTCAAATACTGGCTGGAGAAAGAGGCGCGTTTCTGGGAAGAGGTGGGCGTTCCTTTCTCATTGCATATCAAATAAAGCTTGATGGGCCGGGTAAGCTGGCCCTTATAAGACATACGCCGAAACCTTCGGCCCTGTAATCAGCAGGACCGAAGGTTTTCCGGTGAGGCAGTTCTGCCAAGCCGGGTGGAAAGTGCTTCGTTCAGTGATCCGCCATCTCCGGCTGCAATGCAGCCTTGATGTAGTACGGTTGCATCTCATCGCCGTCATCCTCTTTGCGTTTGGCGATCCACAGGATGCTGCCCTTGCGCAGCGTCCAGTCTTGCACTTCGCCGGTCAATAGCAGGCTGGCCAACTGGCCCAGCGTGGGCTGGTGGCCGATAATCAATAAGGTCTTGCTCTGACCGGCGTGGCAGGTTTCGAGCGCACGTTCGATGCCCGCATCGGGAGCCAGCGATTCGCAGACTTTGTATTTGCGGCCCAGAACCTCGACAGTTTGCAGCGCTCGCTGGGCGGGGCTGCACAGTATCTTGCAGGTTTCCGGCAGTTGCTGGTCCAGCCATGCGCCCATCCGGGCGGCCTGTTTTTTTCCCTTGCGGGTAAGCTGGCGCTCCAGGTCGGGCAGGCCGGGTTCGGCGTCGGCATGGCGCCAGAGGATGATGTCATTCATTGCCGTCTCCGCGTGAGAATGTGCCATGGCTTAGGGCCAGATGATACTGGGCGCTGAAGGATTTGCTAGCCGCACGCACGCTTCGGCGATGATACTGGCCCTGTGCATCCAGTTTCCAGGCATCGACATTGTCTTTGAGGTAGAGGCGCAATCCTTCATTGAGCACGCGTTTTTTCAGGCGCTTGTCCAGTACCGGAAAGGCGACTTCCACGCGTCGTGCCAGGTTGCGATTCATCCAGTCGGCGCTGCTGAGATAAACATCGTGCGAGCCGTTATTGCAGAAATAATAGATGCGCGCGTGTTCGAGGAAGCGACCGACAATCGAGCGCACACGGATGTTCTCCGACAAGCCGGGCACGCCAGGGCGCAAGGCGCAGGCACCTCGCACGATCAGGTCGATCTTGACGCCGGCCTGGGACGCTTCATACAGTGCCGTAATGACGGACTCATCCAGCAGGCCATTCATCTTGGCGATGATCTGGGCCCGCTTGCCTTGCCGGGCGTACGTAATTTCATGGCGGATGGACTTGAGCAGCCGGCTTTGCAGCGTGAATGGTGCGAGCCACAGGTAGCTGAGGTTCTTGGGCTTGGTCAGGCTGGTCAGGTGAATGAAAACCTCGTTTACTTCGCTGGTGATGCCTGGGTGTGCAGTCATCAGGCCGAAGTCGGTGTAGAACTTGGTCGTGATGGGATGATAGTTACCGGTGCCGAGGTGTGCGTAATACCTCAGTTCGCCAGCTTCACGCCGCAGTACCAGCGCGAGCTTGGCATGCGTTTTCAGGCCGACTACGCCATACACCACCTGTGCACCGACATGCTCCAGTCTTTCAGCGAAATGGATGTTGGTTTCCTCATCGAAGCGCGCCATCAGTTCGACGATAACAGTCACTTCCTTGCCGCGGCGTGCTGCCAGGATCAGCGACTCCATTAGTTCCGAGTTCATGCCTGTGCGATAAATCGTCTGCTTGATGGCGACCACATCGGGATCATGAGCCGCACTGCGAATGAACTCCAGCACTGGCTCGAATGACTGATACGGATGATGCAGCAGCATATCTCTTTTGCGCAGTACGGAAAAAATGTCGGCATTTGCCAGCTCTTCCGGCAGGCCTGGTATGAAAGGCACGAAATGCAATTCCGGTTTCTGCACGTAAGCGATCAGTTCCTGCAGTCGTACCAGGTTGACCGGACCATCGACCGTGTACAGGCAGCTGGGCCGAATGGAAAACTGTTCCAGCAGAAAGCTGGCCAGATGCGGTGGGCACTGGCGCGATACTTCCAGACGGATCGCAGCGCCGAAATGCCGGCTGGGCAACTCGCTTTGCAGGGCCTGGCGCAGGTCTTTCACTTCCACTTCATCCACCCACAGGTCGCTGTTGCGCGTGATGCGGAACTGCGAATAAGCGATGACCTGCCGTCCCGGAAAAAGATCGGGGATGTGAGTGTGGATGACGGAACTCAGCAGGCAGAACGACTTGCCTTTGTGATCCGAGAGTTCAGGAGGAATCTCGATGATGCGCGGCAGCACGCGTGGCGCCTTGAGAATCGCAATGGCGGTGCCACGGCCGAAGGCATCATGGCCGGTTAGCTCCACAATGAAGTTCAGGCTCTTGTTGATGACTTGCGGAAAAGGATGTGCCGGGTCCAGCGCAATGGGCGTCAGCAAGGGGCGCACTTCACGGTCGAAATAGGATTTGACCCAGGCACGCTGTGCTTCATTGCGATCATCATGGCGCAATAAGAAGATTCCGTGTGAAGCGAGTTCAGGCAGGATGGCCTTATTCAGCACCTCGTACTGGCGATCGATGATATTGCGGCATTCCGCAGTCATCCTGTCAAGCTCGGGTATATGAGGCCGGTTCTCTCCAGGACATTCCAATTCGTGGCGGGCCAACAGGCTGGCAATACGAATTTCAAAAAATTCATCCAGGTTGCTGCTGACGATGCACAGATACTTGAGTCTATCCAGTAACGGGATATGCGCGTCTTCCGCCTGTGCCAGTACGCGGCGGTGGAAGGCAAGCTGCGACAGCTCCCGGTTGAGGAAAAGGGCGACCGATTGATCGGATAGCCTGGTCGCGCGCTTTTTCTTGGGTGACATAGTTAGACGGCTTATGCCTCGCTGGTATGGTGGGATGGGTCTCTTTATTGATCGCGTAGCAGAATATATACCGCATTCTGGAGCGGTATTGTTACAACTTCACGGCAGCATTGCGCCACTCGCCCAGGATTGGGAAAACACCGCGCTTGCGTATATCATGCATGCAATATTGCCGAGGAGATGAAATGAATCGTTCCGCTGCTAGAAAAGCAAAGAAGACTCAAACAAAAACCGGGCAGGTCGCTGCGACGAATGTGTTGCCGCCCGACGATAAGGCTGTATCTGAAATAGAGGCGGCACCAATCACGCAAGCCGGGAACATCGGCAACGCTGAGAAAGCTGAGAAAGCTGAGAAAGCTGAGAAAGTCTTTGCGCAACCTGAAGGGAAGGAGTCCGAAGAAGAGGATGATCAGGAAGAGGGCGACAATGACGATGAGGACGATGACAAGGATGAAGCGTCCAGAGAGAAACAGAAAAAGACCCGGCTGGTGTGCGGCGTTTTCGCGATGCCGAAACGTGAATACAAGGCGTTGCGTGACCTGAAGAAGACATGCAAGAAAGCCGGCGTCAAGGTCAAGAAAAAAGAATTGCTGCGGGCAGGGCTGGTATTGCTGACGCGGCAGACGCCTGTACAGATTCAGGCTCTGGTGGACCAGCTGGCGCCCTCCAAGAAAAGATGCCCGAAGAAGGTGAAATGAGGGTGCGCGCCTGCAGGTCCGCCGGTGCGTGACACCACTCAAGTGCCGGATGCGGAAGATGCATCGGAAAGAGTTGCGGCTGGCGCAGTTTGGCCAGCCGTTTCACATTCTGGCAGACGTATTACAGCGTGAATGTCTCGCCGTGCTCCGGCACTTTGTAAGACCAGCCCTTTGTGTCGCGTAGGCGTTGCGCAAGCGCGTTTGCCGCTTGCGGCTCGCCATGGGTGAGAAAAGTCATCCTGGGGGCTGACTCGAATTGGGAAGTCCAGCTAAGGATTTCTTCGTAATCCGCATGTGCAGACAGATTATCGATCTGCACGACCTGTGCCCGCAGCGGCACGTACTGACCATGTATCTTGATCGCTTCGGCTCCCTCCAGCATCGCTGCACCGCGTGTGCCGCCTGCCTGGTAACCGGCAAACAGTATGGTGTTGCGCGGGTCGGTCGCGAAGGTCTTCAGGTGATGCAATACACGCCCACCGGTCGCCATGCCGCTGGCAGCGATGATTACCATGGGCATGCGCTGTGAGTTCAAGGCCTTGGAATCTTCCACTGTATTGATGATCGTGGCGGCCTGGCACATGGATTCGGTTTGCGCTGCCGTCAGGCGATGTTCCTTGTGATGCTTGTTGTATAGCGCCGTTGCATCCTTCGCCATGGGGCTGTTCAGATACACCGGCAGCAAGGGTGGAATCTCGCCTGTTTGTTTCAGCCGGTGGATGTAATAC
>JAEZLB010000246.1 GCA_023435945.1 Pseudomonadota bacterium
TGATAACCCTAAAGCTGCAATGTGAGAGGTGTTCGTTAAGTCCATCAACAAGATGATTGGGCATGGATGTTGCGTAATCTGGCGACGCCTTACAGGACGACATGCAAGAAAAGTTCATGGGTGAGTAATCATTATGGCTACAGTTCCACTGGAATCTGACAAGCACGTTCCGCCGGTAACCGCACTGGACAGCAACCTAGTACGCCGGCCGCTGATGCCTGCGATTCGCTGGGGAGCCATTCTTGCCGGCGTTATCGTCGGCATATCCGTGCAACTTGCGCTGACCCTGCTGGGGATTGCTATCGGATTGACATCCACCGATATCGCGCAGGGTGAGATGCCCGGCATAGGCTCCTTGTTATGGGCTGGATTGGGCATGCTGGCTGCCGCTTTTGTCGGCTCTTATGTGGCAGCACGCATGTCAGGCCTGAAGCGCAGGGCAGATGGCATGTTGCATGGTCTCGTGACGTGGGCGATGACGACTTTGCTGTTTGCTGCGTTGGCCACCTCGGCAGCAGGCATCATGTTGAATAACCTGTTCGGCAGCATGATGCCGGAGTTGGTGCAGAGCGGGAAAATGCAAGAGTCGTCGGCTCCAGACAATACAGATCCCGTACAGAATTATCTGGATCGCCAGTTAGGCGAAGACATGACGCTCGCACAGCAACGGCGCTTGCTGCGCCACATTCAGACCGGCGATCGTGATGCCATGGTGAATTATCTGGTTCAGACCATGAAGGTGCCTCAATTGCGCGCGGAAAATATTGCCGACCAGGCTCTGCTGCAGAGCACCTCTTCCGGCGTCGCAACGCCACGCGCCAAAGCCGAGGCCCAGCGCGCAGCAGGCATGGCCAACATGGCAGCCTGGATTGTATTTTCGGTGGTGGCCTTCTCCATGGGCCTGGGCATCATTGGCGGCGCAATGGGAGCGCATGGCGCCCGGCGTACTACCTGGAGTGCGACTACCGACACTCAACCTCCCTCATGAATTACATAAGGCACGACAAGCATGACGCAACACTATAGCGGTGGATCACGCCCACCAAAATCGCGTGCAAAGCCGTCCAATGTGTTCGCACGTGACGCGACCGCCGCGGAACTGCTGCGTGGCTGCCCGGTCGTGACCGCATTGGGCGAGCGCATAGGCAGTGTGCAGACCATTCTGGTCGATGCCAAGACGCGCCAGATTCGCTATGTGATGGTAGATAGCGGACGCAAAGCGTCGTCGATAGCGATACCTTGGCATGCACTTTATTTCGACTCGACGCTGGTCAGGCTGGTGTTTTACACCTACAGCTGATTGCTACAACTCTCAGAAGTGCGAGCGATAAAGAAGGGCGCAGCTGCCCGGGCCGCCCGGAGGATCAGCAGGTAATGCGACGAAACCGTAGCCAGCCCAGCGTGTGCCAGAAGGTCGTCAAAGGCGGCGTCAGCACGGCCGATAGTAAGGATGAAAATACGTGTGACGGCGCGGGGCTCATGCCTTTCCATTGCCGCAGCAACAGGTTCAGGGTGAGCCATAGCCAGAGCGCACCGCAGGCCGCCGCCAGCACAGTTGCCCCTGCCAGGAGGCAGACTCCGCTTAGTACCAGGGCAGCCGTGATGAGATAGGATGCTGCATAAGGGGTTTTCTGCATTTTCTGGCGATAAAGCTGAGGATGCTTTTTGCTCAGCAGCACTTCTGCCTGATGGCTGCGCTGTACGGAGAGGAATCTTCCAAGACCAGCAATGCGGGAAGGCTGGGTCACCACTGCTTGCGGATAATGCACAATGCGCACCCGGCTGGAACAAAGTCGGAAGTACAGGTCGGCCTCATCACCCCAGGAAAATTTGAAGCGTTCGTCGAATCCGCCTATGTCGTCCAATACCGCCTTGCGAACAAAATAATTGGAATGGACAAAAGGCTGAAGTTTGTCTGCCGCCGGCATGCGTTCTGTCGCTGCAGACGAAGCAGTAATTACCCGCCCCCACACCGCCTGCGCTGCCTCCTTCTCGAGGGCAAGCAGGCCTTTTTGCAGCCAGTCCGGCCGCGCTACCATGTCATCGTCAGTGAAGGCAACGAGGGCGCCGCGTGCTGCCCGCCATCCTCGATTACGCGCTGCTGCTATGCCTTCGTTTCCATGTCCAGCGATATAAGACAGGCCCGGGCCGCTTCGTGAAGAATGTTTCGCCCATTCATTGACAACATCGCGGATGGCACGACTGGGCTTGTCGTCCACCACGATGATTTCATAGCGGCTCGCTTCGAATTGCTGGAATAGAAGCGAGGCGAGACAATGGCTGAGCAGATGAGGATGACCGCTTGCCAGCACGACGATTGAAACTTCAATGCCTTCTTTCTTTCCCTGAAAATGATGAAGCCGCGCGTTACTGCGCATGCCGACCTGAGAATGCAGTTCACGTGTCTGAGCCGTTGAGTGTGGCTTGGAATGCAGCCGATTTTTATCAAATGCAATGACTTTTCCCATATTTCTGTCCCGATAACTGTCTTCTAGAGACGCTTTTTTTGTGTCACGAGGCCTATGCAAATCCCGTTCCAAATTTGTCAAAAGAGGTAAGACCACAGCAGGGGACCTGAGTTTTGTCAGTGGGTGATTTGAGTAAAGTTAAAACCGACAGAAAATGCCATGAGTGAAATGCTTCAAGCAATTCTTTCGCCCCTGCTATTGAGGGCGGCGTAGTTGGCAATGCAACCACTATGCATTCTTTCTGTCTGTAGAAAAAACAAGCAGCTAAAGATTGAAAAGGCTGAAATCCGAAAAGGCTGTCCGGCCCTGTGGAGGTACAGATGGAACGAATCGAACATGCCATAGACATTAATGCGCCCCTGCACGCGACCTATATGCAGTGCACGCGGTTCTCAGATTATCCACGCTTCATGGAGGGAATAGACGCCGTAAGGATGGCTGACGAGCGCCACCTGCACTGGCAAGCAAGCAGGAACGGCGAGGTGATTGAATGGAGTAGCGTGATTACCGAGCGCGACCCCGACCGTTATATTGCCTGGCATGACGTGGATGGTCCTCATCGCACATTTACGCTCAATTTTTCCGCTCTGGATGCTAACAGGACGCGGTTGGCGGTCGCGGTGACATTGCCGGAGGAAAGCGAGAGTGGCGATCGCAATTCCGTTCAGAGGGGAAAGCTGGAGCAGCGCCTGCCGGGCGACCTGGAGCGGCTTAAAAAACTGATGGAATCCGGCGGCCACGACTGGAATGAGTGGCCGTCTACACATGATTCGAATGCAGCGTCTGCGCACGCGGTTCCTGTATTCGATAATTTTTCAGAGGCAGCACTCAATACCGCTGAGTCTCGTTCCTCATCCACGGCTTCCTATTCTTCTTCCGCTGCACAGCAGGGTGGCCAGCACCATGAACCAGGCGCTGCATCTCCCTCGGTCGGCGAAACAGGAAAGAAGCGGGTGCAGGGACTGCTGCACGGATGGGACCAGCCCTTGTCCCTTGTACGCAAAATGTCGGGTGAAGTGGATCAGTTGTTTGGGCGGCTGACCGGGCGAACCATGGGTGGCAAGTGGGGGCAGGGCATGGCAGGGCGGTGGATACCCGTCGTGG
>JAEZLB010000311.1 GCA_023435945.1 Pseudomonadota bacterium
ATCGAATGCCCTGCGCCTGCGCGGCAAGACCGTGTATCAGCTGGCGGGGGCAACTGGGGCGGGCGGACGAATGGGAAACTCGCGCATGATAGTCGAGGCATGAACAGGCTGGTATGACTCCTTCAATCGACGAACAGTTTGCAACCAGCCTTTACTACGATCGGAATTTCGATTGCCAGGCCGCCAAGATCTTGCCGGGCGAATTCTATTTTACGGACAAGGACATGGGGATCGTGACCGTGCTGGGCTCCTGTGTGGCAGCCTGCATTCGCGATCGTGTGACCGGCATAGGCGGCATGAACCATTTCATGCTGCCTTATAGCGGTGATGCCGACAGTCCGATTTCCGCCTCCATGCGTTACGGTTCTTATGCGATGGAGGTGCTGATCAACCAATTGCTCAAGGCTGGCGCGCGGCGTGACAACCTGGAAGCCAAGGTGTTCGGCGGTGGTGCGGTGCTGCGCGGGTTTACCGCGATGAATGTAGGCGAACGCAATGCCAAGTTTGTGCGCGAGTATCTGCGTAATGAAGGCATCAGAATCGTTGCCGAGGACCTGAACAGCAACTATGCAAGGAAAGTCGTTTTCTTCCCGCGAACCGGCCGGGTGATGGTCAAGAAGATAGAGAGCATGAACAACAACGTGCTGGTCAGCCGCGAAAAAGATTACGCAGAGAAACTGCAGAAGCGCATGGCCACTTCTGGCGAGGTCGAGTTGTTCTGAACTTCCTGCTGCTGCAAGCGGGGTGGCGCGTATTCTGGGTTTCCTTTGGGCACAGGTCGATTTCCGTGCGGTGCCCTGCTTTTTTCTCCCCTTTCGGTATTCCTTTTCTCTTTTTCTGTCGAGGGTTGGCGAATTCAGAGCAACCCTGAAACATTTGAGCCTCACCAAGGAACAAGCGGGGTCCATTCTCATTCCAAATCACGATGAAGAAGGGACGCTTCGCTTTCATTTGAGAAAGCCAATGTAATGCAGGTGCAAAAGCAAGGAGAAAAGTGATGACAACATGGCTATTCCGTATGGGGCAGGTATTAGGAATGGGGGTGCTGTTGGTTACTCTGAGTGGTTGTCAGCATGCCGGTGCGCAAGGCACAGAAACCACCTCCAGCGGCGTCAACGTGACATTGTCTGGGCAGAATGAAGTGCCTCCGGTTTCCACCAGCGCTGCGGGTACCGGCATGATCAGGGTGGCTTCTGATCGTGCAGTAAGCGGTAAAGTGACCTACAGCGGCCTCAGTGCAACGGCAGCGCATATTCATCAAGGCAGTCCCGGCAGCAATGGTCCGCCTATTGTCCCCCTCACCAAGATATCGGATTCAGCTTTTGTCGTACCGGATGGGGCGCGCCTGACCGACGAGCAGTATGAGCAGTACAAGGCTGGCAATCTCTATATCAACATCCATAGCCAGCGCTATCCGAATGGCGAGCTAAGAGGTCAGTTGCGGCCTTGATGCATTGGAACGGATGCCATCCCTGGCGCGATGCGCGAATTTACGGCCGACAGGGCGGGCCGCGCAGAAGCTGTTGAAGGTCAATCGCAGGTCTTCGCGAGACAGCGATGCAACATGGCTCATCAGCTCACGCCGCACGGTTGGCCAGTTCAGCGTTTCTACCAGTTCGCGCGGCAAGGAGAAGGGGAAATCGAAAGCTGCCAGCCAGGGGCCGGGTCGGCGCAGCCACGCCTCGAAAACTGCGAAATCGTGCAAGCAGTCCAGGGAGTGCAGATGAAGACGGCCCTGGTGGAGCAGGCCTGAGGCAATCGTGATGCCCTTGCGCTTGCATGGCGCTGACATGAAATCGACGCCATGCAGGCGTATCGAAGCGACAACGGTTGAAGGCGTGCCGATTGTTGGGACTTACTTACGGCGACCGCGTGTCGCTGAGACTGTTACGGATTTGCCGCGCGTGCCTTGTGACGGCGTACGTTGAATCGCTGCGCCCGGACGCGGTTTCATCTGTCCATGCTTGCGCGCAATCGCCTGTGGCGTCGGGGTTTCCTTACCTCGTGCCGTACCGGGATTAACAGGGTTGTAACGGGGTACCAGGTGCTGAGGGCCATTGCCGATCAGGTCGGAGCGTCCCATGCGACTCAATGCTTCGCGGATGATGTCCCAGTTTTCCGGGTCGTGATAACGCAGCAGCGCCTTGTGCAGGCGGCGTATCTTGCCGGTGCGTGGTGTTTCCACGGTTTCCGAATCGCGGCTGACCTTTCTCAGCGGGTTCTTGCGGCCATGGTACATGGCGGTCGCCATGGCCATAGGTGTGGGCAGGAAGGTCTGCACCTGGTCGAGACGGAAATCGTTTTTCTTCAGCCACAGGGCAAGCTGCAGCATGTCTTCATCGGTCGTACCCGGATGGGCGGCGATGAAATAAGGAATCAGGTATTGCTCTTTGCCGGCTTCCTTCGAGTATTTCTCGAACAGTTCCTTGAAGCGGTAGTACGCGCCCATGCCCGGCTTCATCATCTTGGATAGCGGACCTTCTTCGGAGTGCTCGGGTGCGATCTTCAGCAGGCCACCCACATGGTGGCTGACCAGTTCCTTCACATATTCCGGCGAGCGCACGGCGAGGTCGTAGCGCAGGCCCGAACTCACCAGGATTTTCTTGATGCCGGGAATCGCGCGCGCGCGGCGATAAAGCTGGATCAGCTTGCCGTGGTCAGTGTTGAGGTTGCTGCAAATGGTCGGGTACACGCAGGAAAGCCGGCGGCAGGATTCCTCGATCTTTTTGTCCTTGCAGGCGAGACGATACATGTTCGCGGTTGGTCCGCCCAGGTCGGAGATGACGCCGGTGAAGCCCTTGGTCTTGTCGCGGATGAGTTCGATCTCGCGCAGGATGGACGGTTCGGAGCGGCTTTGAATAATGCGTCCCTCATGTTCGGTAATCGAGCAGAAGGTGCAACCGCCGAAGCAGCCGCGCATGATGTTCACGGAGAAGCGGATCATTTCCCAGGCCGGGATGCGAGCCTTGCCGTAACCCGGATGCGGTGCGCGGGCGTACTGCATGTCGAATACGTAATCCATTTCTTCCATGGACAGTGGTAGCGGTGGCGGATTGAGCCAGACATCGCGCTCGCCATGCGCCTGCACCAGTGCCCGCGCATTGCCTGGATTCGATTCCAGGTGCAGCACGCGCGAGGCGTGCGCATACAGGACCGGGTCATTGCTTACCGCTTCGAAGGAGGGCAGGCGCACGGCGGTCTTGCTGCGTACTTCCTTCTGCATCGCCAGGCGTTGTTCGCGTGTGATCAGCATTACCGGTTTTTCAGCGGACGGTTTATTGCCGTCGGTGCCGCATGCTTCCGGTTCCTTCATCTTCATTTCGTACGGATCGGGATGCGGTTCGACCTTGCCGGGAGTATCGACGCTGCTGGAGTCGGCTTCCTGCCAGTCGTCGGCCGGCTTCCAGCCCTTGGGCACGACGAAGGCCGTGCCGCGCAGATGGCGTATGGATTTAATGGATTCTCCGGCGCCGACCCGATGCGTGAGTTCGATCAGCGCACGTTCGGCGTTGCCATACAGCAGAATGTCAGCCTTGGAATCGAGCAGTACTGAACGGCGTACTTTGTCCGACCAGTAGTCGTAATGCGCAATGCGGCGCAGGCTGGCTTCGATGCTGCCGATGACGATGCCGGCATCGGGATAGGCTTCGCGTGCACGTTGCGCATAGACGATGACCGCACGGTCGGGCCGCTTGTTCGGTTCGCCATGGGGTGTGTAGGCATCCTCGGAGCGGATCTTGCGATCCGAGGTGTAGCGGTTGATCATCGAATCCATGTTGCCGGCGGTGATGCCGAAGTACAGATTCGGTTTGCCTAAGGCACGAAAGGCATCGGCCGATTGCCAATCGGGCTGGCTGATGATGCCGACGCGAAATCCTTGCGATTCCAGCAGGCGGCCTATCAATGCCATGCCGAAGCTGGGATGGTCGATATAGGCATCGCCCGTTACCAGGATGATGTCGCAACTGTCCCATCCGAGTTTGTCCATCTCCGCGCGAGACATCGGCAGGAAAGGGGCGGGCTTGATGGTGCGGCCCTTGTACGGGGGATAGGAAAGCAGGCTGGGCGGGGAAATCGTCATGGGCGCCATTGTACCGGAAGGGGCAGCATGGAGCTCCGGCTTGCCGCCATTTTTCTACCGTCGCCGGGTTGAAAAAGAGCCAATCCCGGCTGGCTGGAAACCGTGGGCCGTATTGGCATATCAGGATTTAGCCGCGTGCTTTCAGGCGTCCTTTATTTGAAAGGATTGTCCACCTCATCGTTGGGTTCTATCGGCACCTGGTCGGGCAGCTCCTCGGATTCCAGCACTTGCAGGGTTGCGTCCAGCAATGACTTCAGTTCCTGGGCCAGAGCCAGTCCTTCCTTGTCGCGCGTAATCTGGATCGAGCCGTAAATTTCCAGGCGGTCCAGGCGGTTTTCTATGGTCAGATCTCCAATCGTGATCGAATCGGCTTCATTGGCAAAAGGTTGTATGGGTGACATGCCTATCCTCGATGAATGTAGTCGTGTTCAGTAACTTACGGCTTGCGGGTTTTGACGCGCGGATGCGGTAAATTTATCCGCGTCTGCTTGATGTCCTGTGGCATAGCCGGAAACAGGTTGATGCCGAGACGCTTCTCCAGCTCCGCGATCGAGACGATCTCGTACTCGGTGCCGGGTGCATTCGGCGTGATGTACGCGGAGGCCTGTCGGCGCTGCGGCAGATAGATGGCCTTGAACATGTGAGTGGGTATCAGCACGCGGCCCTTCAAGCGTTGCAGTCGGTCGCCTTCAAACATAGGCCCCGAAATGACATAGGCCTCGCCACCGGAGCGAGTGAACCCGCGTGTAATGCCTTCAAGCGCCACCCACAGGTTCTGATTATTGTGCGGATCCTGGGGGACGATATTCGCCAGCGAAAAACTTTCGTACTGCGATTGGTTGCTGGACATGTCGGCGGCAGGGCTGAGGTGGCCGCGGTCGAAGCCCGAGCGGGAGTAATCGCTCAGTTCCGCACGTTCCGCCTTGGGCAGGCGCTTTTCTTCATGGAAGGTATTGCGGCGCTTGATCTTGCGAGCTTCTGCGATACGCTCCTCTGTCAAATGCTGGGCCGACCAGAGAGGCGTTCGGGCTATGCCAGAATGCATGACAGCGAACTCTTCAAAACATAGCGGCCGGGCACGTGCCGCCATCTTCTCATTAATGAATTCCGGCGGACGTCCTTCCGGAAAGTGCTGCGGGCAGTCGTCCTGCAACGAAGCGGCAAAGCTCAGGCTGGTCGCAAGGCTGGCGAATAGGGAAAGAATCAGTTTTCGAATCATGGAACTGGTATCAAGGAGTCAGGGCCGTTGGTCTGAGGCTGACAAGCAGGGTGGCATCCACAAGGAGGGTACTGTGGAGTCAGACTGTTTTCAGGCTTGCTTGTTCGGCGTCGGGGTTATGAATGGTCAAGTTTTGTGAAAGATTTACCGGCAAGCGGTAAGCCTTACGAATAGGGGCGGCCAAGGGAAATGCGGCGCGGAAATTTCGGGAAAAATGCTGAAGGAGGTAAGTAAAACGCGGATAAAAGCTTTTGAAATGCAGATCGAACTTCTCATTGTGTCTTTCTTCGAAGCGAATTGTTGCTGCTGTACTGGCATGGTGATTGCACTATTGTAAAACAAGCTTTACATGATCTGTCGCCAGAAGTGGCCCTATTCGTTGCTCAATAATGTAGCAAGGCTCTGTGCGTCACCAAACGAGATTTACGAAATAACGCAAGGAAAGGATAACAAGATGGCTTCTGACAATCGTGGTCATTGGGTGGTGTGGCTGGGAGGTGTGGCTCTCGGTGCTGCTGCCATGTATGTTGCCGATCCCGTTCACGGCAAGCGCCGCCGTGAAATGGCCCAGGATAAGTTTCATAAGGCCGGTCGCAAGGCAGAACAGACCTGGCAGAACATGCGCCGCGACGCGGGTGGCCGCCTGCAGGGATTGCAGTCTCAGGCCGATCGTTGGTTGGGAAAACACGATGTCAAGCCTATTGACGATCACGTTCTGGAGGCACGTGTCAGCTCGAAGATCGGGCGCAAGGTGTTGAATTGGCATGCCATTGATGTTGATGCGCATCTGGGATACGTAACGTTAAGCGGCCCTATCGTGGCCGAGGAAAAAGGGCCTTTGCTGGAATTGGTGCGCGGCATTCCGGGCGTGCTGGAAGTGCGTGACGAACTCGACGTATATGACGATCCCAACAATATCCCCGATTTGCAAAAGTATTACGTATCACCAAAGCGCGGGCTGGCCAGGGACGATAAATGGTCGCCCGGCGCAAGGCTGATGGCGGCGCTGGGAGGAGGCTTGATCGGTTACTACGGAATTACCCGCCGTAATGCGGCAGGAAGCATGATGGTGGCCGCCGGCCTGGGGTTGCTGGCGCGTAGCCTGGGAAGTTATGAGGATCTGAAGAGTCTGGTCGCTTCCGACAAGGAAAAAAGCGTCAGGGTGTGTAAGAGCATAGAAATCAATGCATCGCCCGAAAAGGTATTCGATGCATGGTCGCACTATGAAAATTTTCCGCAGTTCATGTCCTACGTCGCGGAGGTGAAAGATCTGGGGCAGGACCGCTCTCACTGGACAGTCAAGGGGCCGCTGGGTATGAGCTATGAGTGGAATGCCAGAATCACGGAATCGAAACGTCCTTCCGTTCTTGCATGGAAGAGTGAGGAGAACGCCGAAATCGACAATTCGGGATCGGTGCGCATGGAGTCGGTAAACGGAGGTACCCGCGTGACGGTGGAACTCTGTTATCGCCCACCGGGCGGTGCGTTGGGAGAGGGGCTGGCGATGTTGACCGGACGTGGCCCGGAACAGGAACTGGAAAATGACCTGATGAAGATGAAGGAATTTATCGAGCGGGATACGGCCTCACCGGAAAGCTCGCCGTCCGCCAGCGCACAAGGGCAGGTGTTGCACTAAAGGAGTCCTTGCAGCGTGGTGTGGCGGGGAGAAAGCGTTTATTGTGCCTTGCCGGCTTGGTGGAGCATGGCACGTAGGGTAAGCCGTATGTGTTCGTAGGCCGATTCGATGGCCGCCACCCTGGCGGGCATATCTGTGAATTGAGCGTTTCTTATGTGCATTTCCAGTTGTTGGCATAAGTCGCTCAGATGAATAGCGCCAATGGAAGCGCAGCAACCGCTCATCAGGTGCGCAATGCGGGATGCTGCGAGATAGTCGGGCGCTTGTATCGCATTTTTCAAGTCCCGTAAGCGTTCCGGCATATCTTCCTCGAACAGGCCTGCCAGTTCGGCAAAGCCTGTGCCGCAAAGTCGGTGCATGCTCTCCAGTCCGCCGAGGTCTTCGGGATGCGGGGTGACGGACATCGCCGTGCGGGGCGTCAGCCAGGCGCTTAACAGGTGCGTGAGTTCATCGGTGCGAAGTGGCTTGGAGAGAAAGTTATCCATGCCAGCTGATGCGCATTTTTCTTTCTCATCCTGATGGGCAAGGGTGGTCCAGCCTATGATGGGCGTATGCTTCGCTCCTGCTTGCTTTAGTTGGCGCAAAGCGCGACAGACTTCATAACCATCCAGATCCGGCATCTGGCAGTCGAGAAGGATCAGGTCGTAGATTTGCTTGTCCTGTTTCTCCAGTACTTCCCGCCCGCTTGACGCCAAATCGACAGTACATCCCAGATTCTCGAGCATGCGCCGGGCAATCTGACAATTGATGAGATTGTCGTCAGCTACCAGGATGCGATAGCCGGCATAGGGGGAATTGACGTGAACAAAGGGAGCTTTCATGCGTCCTGGCGCTGTTTGTTGGTAATGAGGTATCGGTCCAGTACGGCATCATAATGCTTGGCTTGGCAATGAAAAAGAGTTTCCTTCTTTGATGCTTGGCCGAAGAGCG
>JAEZLB010000352.1 GCA_023435945.1 Pseudomonadota bacterium
GACACCATGACCGTGTTGCTGTACAGGTCCATGCCGTGGTCGCCGTATTTAATGAAACGCAGCTCTTTCTCAGGATGGATGCCAATCAGCTTGGCACTGAAGTACACGGTATTGATATAGCCGAACACGCCATCGACCTGGCCGCGCATCAGCATCTGCTCGCGCAGGTTGGGTGCCATATTGGTGATACTGATCTTGCTCTGATCGATGTTGGCGACTTTCGTGAAAGCCGGGAACAGCTTCAGTGCGCCGTCATTGCCGGGTCCGCCCAGCGTCTTGCCCTCCAGATCCTTGGGTGACTTGATCGGGCTGTCTTTCTTGACCACGACCGTGAACGGCGGCGTGTTGTACATCATGTAGACGCCGATCGGCGCTTCACCCGGCTTCTTGGATGCAAGGTCTATCAGCGCGTTGATGTCCCCGAAACCCGCGTCATAAGCACCGCTGGCGATCTTGGCGACCGGTGCGGACGAGCCTTCACCCTGGTCGATTTCCACGTCCAGCCCCTCGGCCTTGAAATAGCCGCGATCCTGCGCGAGGAAGTACCAGGCCTGTGGCCCCTGGTACTTCCAGTTCAGGACCATCTTGATCTTGGTCTGCGCAGCGACCTGGGGCGCGTAAGCGACGGTCAGCAAGGCAAAAGCAGAAGCGAAAGCGGCAAATTGACGTTTCATGGTGACTCCTGGAGATGAAGAGAGGAAAAAGAAATGGCGCGGGACAGATCGGTCGAATTCAGCGTGAAGCCGTGCAGCTCACGCACGAGGAACAAGATGGCATCGGACACGTACTGCGGCGAAGGGGTCGCGCAGGCATCTTCGATCAGCACGCAGTCATAACCCAGGAAACCCGCATCCTGCAGGGTGGAGAATACGCAGCGGTCGAGGTTCACGCCGGCAAAAAGCAGCGTGGTGATACCGGCCTGGCGCAGCACGGAATCGAGTTCGTTGTCCTGGAAACCGCTGAGCCGGTGCTTATAAACCTGCAGATCCAGCGCCGCCGGTGACAGCTCGTCCACCAGTGCGGCGCCCCAAGTGCCCTGCACTACTGCCGGACCGTGCCCGTTGTCAGGCGTTTCGCCATAACCCGTATCGCCATCACGACGCTTGCCGCGATACAGCACGCCCGGCGGCAAGTTGGCGCGGTCGGCGCGTATGCCCCAGTTCAGCCACACAATGCGGGCGCCGGCTGCACGCAACTGGTCGCTGATAGCCTTGATGACGGGAATCGGCTGGCGCACGCGCTCACTGAACTTGCCGGTGCAGCCGAACCACCCTTCCGGATGACAGAAATCATTCTGCATGTCGACCACCATCAGCGCAGTGCGTGCCAGATCGATTTCCAGCGGCGCCGGCTGTGCATCCACCCTTACCACGATCGCCGGCTGCGCGGGACGGACCAGGCTCACGCGGTCCGGGTGCACAGTCCATACATTGGCGGCAGATGAAGTGAGAAAAGACATGAGATGAGATCAGGCATTGATTCGACGGCCTCATCATCCCATCGCGAGCGTTGCACAACTAGTGCTATATTTACACCTGCCCGTTCGATTTTTTCGAACACTGAACATCCCCGCCTTCAGGAGTCTTCATGCCCCTTCAGTACCTGCGCGTGTTTCGGTATATCGACGCCGTTGCCCGGACCGGCTCTATCCGCAAGGCTGCGGAATCCCTGTTCATTACGCCATCCGCACTGGACAGGCGGGTGCAGGACCTGGAAGCCGCGCTAGGGACGGAATTGTTCGAGCGCCACGCGCGCGGCGTGCGGCTGACGGCAGCCGGCGAAGTCTTCATCCAGCACATTCGCGTGCAGCGGGCGGACTTCGAACGGGCACGCACAGAAATCGAGCATCTGAAGGGACTGCGCAAAGGATCGGTTTCCATCGCGGCCAGCCAGGCCATGGCTTTCCATGTACTGCCCGCCCTGCTCAATCGCTTCCGCGAAGCCTATCCCGGCATTACCTTTTCGGTCCGGGTCTGCGATCGCGCCTCTGTCATCAAGGCCTTGCGTGAGTTTGACGTGGATATAGGGCTGGTTTACAACGTGGATAAATCACCGGACATCACTACCTTTTTTGAAATCGAGCAGAGTATGTGCGCGGTGATGGCAGAACAGCATCCGCTGGCAGGCAAGACGAAACTGCGCATGCATGATTGCCTCAAGTATCCTGTCGCGCTGCCGGATGCATCGATAGGCGGCCGTGCCTTGCTGGAGAATTTTTTCGCGCACAGCTCACTGCAGCCACGCATCGTACTGGAATCCAATTCCTTTGAAATGCTGCGGCACTTCGTGCGCTCCAACGACGCCATTACTTTCCAGATCGAGATAGGTACTTCGCTGAACCGCGTTACGGACGGCGTCATTGCACGCACGCTGAACGACACTCACCTGGCGAAACGCAGCCTGAGCATCGTGCAACTGAAAGGCCGCCCCTTATCGCTGCCGGCGATGCGCCTGCTGGAAATGCTCAAGTCGGCATGGCAGTAAGCGCGCTCCCATCCGGTTTATTTTGCCCCCGTTGGCAGATGTGCCCCGATCAAGGCCGAAGAAATCGAGGTGCGTGTAGGAAAATCGGGCAAGGTATCCCCGGGGCCAAACCATCGGGCTTCGGCAATTTCAACGCCATCGACTGTGATATCGCCGGACAAGTATTCGGCAGTAAACGCAATCATCAGCGAATGCGGAAAGGGCCAGGACTGGCTACCGAAATAACGCAAATTGTGAACGCGTACGCCCACCTCCTCCTGCACTTCACGATGAACGGCCTCCTCTACCGTTTCACCCGGCTCCACGAATCCTGACAATGCGCTGAAGCGGTTCTGCGGCCAGGCGCCATTGCGCGCCAGCAGGATGGCATCCCCTTTCTTCACCAGCACCATCATCGATGGCGATACGCGCGGATAACACGACAGCCCGCATTGCGGACAGCGCATGCAGCGCTCTCCTTCGGTTAAAACCGTGCGTGCGCCGCAGGCGCCGCAATAACGGTGGCTGCGCCCCCACTCGGCAATCTGGCTGGCACGGCTTGCCACGGCCATCATTTCGTCGCTCCACACCCCGAACAGTGAACGCAAACCGGCATATCGG
>JAEZLB010000377.1 GCA_023435945.1 Pseudomonadota bacterium
TCGATATCTATGTGCCGGGCTGTCCTCCGACGGCTGAGGCGTTGTTGTACGGCATTCTGCAATTGCAGAACAAGATTCGTCGTACCAATACGATCGCGCGCTAAGGAAGGGTAAGTGGCAAGAATGACGACGAAACTGGAAACTCTGGAAGCTTCTCTACGCAGCGTGCTGGGTGATCGCATCGAGGATGTTGTGGTGGCGCTGGGAGAGGTCACCGTGGTGGTCAAGTATTCCGATTACCTCGAATCCATGCAATTGCTGCGCGATGATCCTAGTCTGCACTTCGAGGAATTGATCGACTTGTGCGGTGTGGATTACCTGAATTATGGGGATGGTATATGGGAAGGTTCACGCTTTGCGGCGGTCACCCATCTGCTGTCTGTCAAGCATAACTGGCGTGTTCGCGTGCGCGTGTTTGCGCAGGACGACGAGTTGCCGCTGGTGCCGTCCGTAACCGGAATCTGGCGCGCCGCCAACTGGTTCGAGCGCGAGGCGTTTGACCTGTTCGGTATTCTGTTTGAAGGTCATACCGACTTGCGTCGTATCCTGACCGATTATGGTTTCATCGGTCACCCATTCCGCAAGGATTTCCCGGTCACCGGTTTTGTCGAGATGCGTTACGACCCCGAACAAAAGCGCGTGATCTATCAACCTGTCACCATCGAGCCTCGTGAAAACGTTGCGCGTGTGATCCGCGAAGAGAATTACGGGATCAAATAATGGCTGAGATTAAGAATTACACCCTGAACTTCGGTCCGCAGCATCCTGCTGCGCACGGTGTGTTGCGTCTGGTTCTGGAAATGGATGGCGAGGTGATTCAGCGCGCCGATCCGCATATCGGTCTGCTCCACCGCGCAACTGAAAAGCTGGCTGAACAGCGTACCTACCTGCAATCCGTGCCTTACATGGATAGGCTCGACTACGTGTCGATGATGTGTAACGAGCACGCGTACGTGATGGCCATCGAGAAGTTGCTGGGCATCGAAGTGCCGCTGCGTGCGCAATACATTCGCGTGATGTTCGACGAGATCACCCGCATCCTGAACCACTTGCTGTGGATCGGTGCGCATGGTCTGGACGTGGGCGCGATGGCGGTGTTTCTGTATGCATTCCGTGAGCGCGAAGACTTGATGGACGTGTACGAGGCGGTATCTGGCGCGCGCATGCATGCGGCTTATTATCGTCCGGGCGGCGTGTATCGCGATCTGCCGGATCGCATGCCGCAGTACAAGGCTTCGGTTGTGCGTAGCGAGAAGGCCGTGCGCGAGCTGAACGAAAATCGTCAGGGTTCGTTGCTGGACTTCATTGAAGACTTCACCAATCGCTTCCCGGGTTACGTGGATGAGTATGAAACGCTGCTGACCGATAATCGTATCTGGAAGCAGCGTCTGGTGGGCATCGGTGTGGTGTCGCCTGAAGATGCGATGGCTATGGGCTTTACCGGTCCTATGCTGCGCGGTTCCGGCGTTGAATGGGATCTGCGCAAGAAGCAGCCGTATGAAGTTTATGACTTGCTGGATTTCGATATCCCGGTTGGCGTGAATGGCGACAGCTATGATCGTTACCTGGTGCGTGTGGAAGAAATGCGCCAGTCCAATCGCATCATCAAGCAATGTATCGAATGGCTGCGTAATAACCCGGGTCCGGTAATCACCGATAACCACAAGGTCGCGCCTCCATCGCGCGTAGCGATGAAGTCCAACATGGAAGAGCTGATTCACCACTTCAAGCTTTTCACCGAAGGTTTCCATGTGCCGGCCGGTGAGGCTTATGTGGGCGTTGAACACCCGAAAGGCGAGTTTGGTATTTACATCGTTTCCGATGGTGCCAATAAACCTTATCGCCTGAAGATTCGCGCGCCGGGTTTTGCCCACTTGCAGGGCTTGAATGAAATGTCCAAGGGTCACATGCTGGCAGATGCTGTGACGATTATTGGTACCCAAGACATCGTGTTTGGTGAAATTGATCGCTAATGCGAGCGAAGTTTGAGGCGAATGATGCTGTTATCAGAGCAAGCATATAAAAAAATCGATCGCGAACTGACCAAGTTCCCGGCTGACCAGAAGCAATCTGCTGTCATGTCGGCATTGGCGATTGCGCAGACAGAGTTGGGCTGGCTGTCCCCGGAAGTGATGCAGGAAATTGCAGATTATCTTGGCATGCCCGCTATTGCTGTTCAGGAAGTCGCGACGTTCTACACGCTGTACAACACCAGGCCGGTAGGTAAGCACAAGATTTCCGTTTGCACCAACCTGCCTTGCGCGCTGTCCGGTGGCGATCGCGCGGCTGAACACCTGAAGCAGAAGCTGGGCGTTGACTTCAACGAGACCACTGCTGACGGCAAGTTTACGCTGAAAGAGGGTGAGTGCATGGGAGCATGCGGCGATGCGCCGGTGCTTCTCGTTAATAACGCGCGCATGTGCAGCTTCATGTCGAACGAAAAACTGGATGCTCTGCTGGAGGAGCTTGGAAAATGACTTGTCTGCATAACCGTCATATCAAGCCCCTGTTGCTCGAAGGACTCGATGGACAGAACTGGCACCTGGCCGACTATGTGAAGCGCGGTGGCTATGAAGCACTGAAACGCATTCTCGCTGAAAAGATTCCGCCGGAACAGGTGATTGCCGAGATCAAGGCGTCCTCGCTGCGTGGTCGTGGTGGCGCAGGCTTCCCGACCGGCCTGAAATGGAGCTTCATGCCGCGCCAGTTCGATGGTCAGAAATATCTGGTCTGTAACTCCGACGAAGGCGAACCGGGTACATTCAAGGATCGCGATATCCTGCGTTACAACCCGCATTCCGTGATCGAAGGGATGGCTATCGGTGCCTATGCAATGGGCATTACGGCCGGCTATAACTACATCCACGGTGAAGTCTGGGATGTGTATCAGCGTTTCGAAGAGGCGCTGGAAGAGGCGCGTGCTGCCGGCTTCCTGGGCAATAACATCATGGGCAGCGAATTCAGCTTCCAGCTGCATGCTTTCCATGGTTACGGTGCCTACATCTGCGGCGAAGAAACTGCGCTGCTGGAATCGATCGAAGGAAAAAAAGGGCAGCCACGCTTCAAGCCGCCGTTCCCCGCAAGCTTCGGTCTGTATGGTAAGCCGACCACGATCAACAATACCGAGACCTTCGCTGCGGTGCCTTTCATCATGCGCATGGGCGGTGAAGCCTACGCTGCGCTGGGCAAGCCGAACAACGGCGGCACCAAGATTTTCTCGATTTCCGGCGACGTGGAACGTCCTGGTAACTACGAAGTGCCGTTGGGTACGCCGTTTGCGACCTTACTGGAACTGGCTGGTGGCATGCGAGGCGGAAAGAAGATCAAGGGCGTGATTCCTGGTGGTTCTTCGTCGCCGGTGGTGCGCGGCGAAATCATGATGGATACGGATCTCGATTATGACTCCATCGCGAAAGCCGGCTCCATGCTGGGTTCCGGTGCAGTCATCGTGATGGATGAATCGCGCTGCATGGTGAAGTCGCTGCTGCGTCTGTCCTATTTCTACTACGAAGAATCCTGCGGTCAATGCACGCCGTGCCGAGAAGGTACGGGTTGGCTGTATCGCATGGTCCATCGTATCGAGAATGGTCAGGGACGTCCCGACGACATCGATATGCTGCATCGTATCGCAGACAACATTCAGGGCCGCACGATCTGCGCGCTGGGTGATGCTGCGGCGATGCCGGTTCGCGGCATGATCACGAACTTCAAGGACGAATTTATATATCACATCGAACACAAGCGGTGCCTCGTGCCAGCTTATGTTTAAAAGCCGTTTCAGCGAATTAGTTAGTTGAGCGAAAACGGACTTACTGAGGCAAAAGCCATGGTTGAAATCGAAATTGACGGCAAGAAGGTGGAAGTGAAGGAAGGCAGCATGGTGCTTGAAGCTGCCAACAAGCTGGGTACCTACATTCCGCATTTTTGCTACCACAAGAAACTGTCGATCGCGGCAAACTGCCGCATGTGCCTGGTCGAAGTAGAGAAGGCTCCGAAGCCCTTGCCGGCTTGCGCCACTCCCGTGACCAACGGCATGATCGTGCGTACCCATAGCGAGAAAGCCATCCACGCCCAGAAAAGCGTGATGGAATTCCTGCTGATCAATCATCCGCTGGATTGCCCGATCTGCGATCAGGGCGGCGAATGCCAGTTGCAAGATCTGGCAGTGGGTTACGGTCCTGACGCTTCCCGTTATGCGGAAGAAAAGCGCGTCATTGTGCCCAAGGATCCAGGTCCGCTGATCTCCATGCAGGAAATGACGCGTTGCATCCACTGCACCCGCTGCGTACGTTTCGGTCAGGAAGTCGCTGGCGTCATGGAATTCGGCATGCTGGGTCGCGGCGAGCATTCCGAGATTACCGCTTTTGTCGGCAAGACCGTTGACTCCGAACTGTCGGGCAACATGATCGACCTGTGCCCGGTTGGCGCGCTGACTTCCAAGCCGTTCCGCTATTCGGCACGTACCTGGGAGCTGTCCCGCCGTAAATCGGTGAGCCCGCATGATGGTCTGGGTTCCAACCTGATCGTTCAGGTTAAGGGTGGCAAGGTCATGCGTGTTCTGCCGCTGGAAAACGAAGAGATCAACGAGTGCTGGCTGTCCGATAAAGACCGCTTTGCCTACGAAGGCCTGAACAGCGAAGATCGCCTGACTACGCCTATGCTGAAGCAAGGTGGCGAATGGCAGGCGGTGGATTGGCAGACTGCGCTCGAATACGTGGCACATGGCCTGCGCAATATCCGCCATGAACATGGTGCTGACGCCATTGCTGCGCTGGCTGCGCCATATTCGACGCTGGAAGAAATGTCGTTACTGCAAAAAGTGGTGCGTGGCCTGGGTTCGGAC
>JAEZLB010000014.1 GCA_023435945.1 Pseudomonadota bacterium
AGTCGGGATGACCCGCTAGCCTAAACAGTGCTCTACCCCCAGGAGTGCTCGATGAGGCACTACCTAAATAGCTTTCGGGGAGAACCAGCTATCGCCGGCCTTGATTAGCCTTTCACTCCTATCCACACCTCATCACCTACTATTGCAACAGTAGTGTGTTCGGGCCTCCAGTGGGTATTACCCCACCTTCACCCTGGACATGGATAGATCGACCGGCTTCGGGTCTACTCCCAGCGACTGATTCGCCCTATTCGGACTCGGTTTCCCTACGGCTCCCCTATTCGGTTAGCCTCGCCACTGAAAGTAACTCGCTGACCCATTATACAAAAGGTACGCAGTCACACGTCCGAAAACATGCTCCCACTGCTTGTACGCAAACGGTTTCAGGGTCTATTTCACTCCCCTCTCCGGGGTTCTTTTCAACTTTCCCTCACGGTACTGGTTCACTATCGGTCAGTAAGTAGTATTTAGCCTTGGATGATGGTCCACCCATCTTCAACCAGGATTACACGTGTCCCGGCCTACTTGTTCGTGTGCTTAGTTCCTCTCTCATGCTTCGTATACGGGACTATCACCCCCTTCGGTAAGCCTTCCCAGACTCTTCTACTCGCATAAAAAATAAATCACACCAGGCTCCTCCCCGTTCGCTCGCCGCTACTAGGAGAATCTCAATTGATTTCTGTTCCTTCGGGTACTTAGATGTTTCAGTTCCCCGAGTTCGCTTTCATACCCTATGTATTCAGGCATGAATGACTCTACTCACGTAAAGCCGGGTTCCCCCATTCGGACATCTTTGGGTCAGCGCTCGTTTCCAGCTCACCAAAGCTTTTCGCAGGATTCCACGTCCTTCTTCGCCTCTTACTGCCTAGGCATCCACCGTTTGCGCTTCTCTTCTTGACCATATAACCTGAGTCTCCTCAAAGTCATACAACAACAAAAGACAATACTAATTCGCTTGTGTTACCTCTATTTCTTTACCATATTGTTAATGAACGTCTGGATGCTCCAGATTAAAATGCTCTATTCAAAACACTTTAATCTGCATCATCTCTTTAACGAGTTGTTTGGTGGAGCCGGGGAGGATCGAACTCCCGACCCCCTGCGTGCAAGGCAGGTGCTCTCCCAGCTGAGCTACGACCCCTTTTTTTGCTTCGGCTTTTTCCGTTACTCGGCGCTATATTAACTCGCTCACTCAGTTACATACTGGCGTATGCCCCTTCGCTCTCTCATTAACATGCCTTGATTAACGAAAAATCCCTTGCAAAAACATTCTTTAGTGCGGTCTTTTTCGTTAACTCGTATCGATTAACGAATCATTCCTCACAAAAAACGTTTCTTGGCTTTTCTTGTCAACAACTGGATAATGCAAGCTCTCACTCGCATCAATTGACTCAATTAGGCTCTTTCTCGTTCTTGTTCTTCTGAAAACAAACTGTGTGGGCACTTCGGCTCCTCGTCGTACTTCTTTTTTAAGGAGGTGATCCAGCCGCAGGTTCCCCTACGGCTACCTTGTTACGACTTCACCCCAGTCATGAATCACACCGTGGTAACCGTCCTCCCGAAGGTTAGACTAGCTACTTCTGGTGCAACCCACTCCCATGGTGTGACGGGCGGTGTGTACAAGGCCCGGGAACGTATTCACCGTGACATTCTGATTCACGATTACTAGCGATTCCGACTTCACGCAGTCGAGTTGCAGACTGCGATCCGGACTACGATCGGTTTTATGGGATTAGCTCCACCTCGCGGCTTGGCAACCCTTTGTACCGACCATTGTAGCACGTGTGTAGCCCTGGCCGTAAGGGCCATGATGACTTGACGTCATCCCCACCTTCCTCCGGTTTGTCACCGGCAGTCTCCTTAGAGTGCCCACCATAACGTGCTGGTAACTAAGGACAAGGGTTGCGCTCGTTACGGGACTTAACCCAACATCTCACGACACGAGCTGACGACAGCCATGCAGCACCTGTCTCAGATTTCCCGAAGGCACCCTCATATCTCTACGAGGTCATCTGGATGTCAAGAGTAGGTAAGGTTCTTCGCGTTGCGTCGAATTAAACCACATGCTCCACCGCTTGTGCGGGCCCCCGTCAATTCATTTGAGTTTTAACCTTGCGGCCGTACTCCCCAGGCGGTCGACTTATCGCGTTAGCTGCGCCACTAACCCCTCAAGGAGGCCAACGGCTAGTCGACATCGTTTACGGCGTGGACTACCAGGGTATCTAATCCTGTTTGATCCCCACGCTTTCGCACCTCAGCGTCAGTATTGGGCCAGAGTGTCGCCTTCGCCACTGATGTTCCTTCAGATCTCTACGCATTTCACCGCTACACCTGAAATTCCACACTCCTCTCCCATACTCTAGCCATCCAGTTCTAAATGCAATTCCCAGGTTAAGCCCGGGGCTTTCACATCTAGCTTAAATGGCCGCCTACGCGCGCTTTACGCCCAGTAATTCCGATTAACGCTTGCACCCTCCGTATTACCGCGGCTGCTGGCACGGAGTTAGCCTGTGCTTATTCTGTTGGTAACGTCAATCTACTTGGGTATTCACCAAATAGCCTTCCTCCCAACTTAAAGTGCTTTACAACCCGAAGGCCTTCTTCACACACGCGGCATGGCTGGATCAGGGTTGCCCCCATTGTCCAATATTCCCCACTGCTGCCTCCCGTAGGAGTCTGGACCGTGTCTCAGTTCCAGTGTGACTGATCATCCTCTCAGACCAGTTACGGATCGTCGCCTAGGTAGGCCTTTACCCTACCTACTAGCTAATCCGACGCGGGCTCATCTGATAACGTGAGGTCCGAAGATCCCCCACTTTCCCCCTTAGGGCGTATGCGGTATTAGCATCCCTTTCGAGATGTTGTTCCCCATTACCAGGCAGATTCCCACGCGTTACTCACCCGTTCGCCGCTTTACTCATTCCGAAGAACTTTCGCGCTCGACTTGCATGTGTTAGGCCTGCCGCCAGCGTTCAATCTGAGCCATGATCAAACTCTTCAGTTTAAATCATATGAACAATCTTTCGACTGCTCTAATCTTGCTCAAACCACTGACTACCTATTCGCGTTATTACTAAGCTGAATTGATGGTCACTTATGG
>JAEZLB010000108.1 GCA_023435945.1 Pseudomonadota bacterium
CCCACATTGCCGGTTGCATCCTTGATCCCGACAATGCCTGGCACCTTGGCAAGGCGAGCCACCGTTTCATTCGCCATATCGGCTACTGTCCGACCAGGTACGTTATACAGAATGACTGGCAGATCCACCGCTTCTGCGATGGCCTTGAAATGCCGGTACATGCCTTCCTGAGTAGGACGGTTATAGTAAGGAACGACTTGCAGTGATGCATTCGCACCGACGTTCTTGGCATAACGCGTCAGCTCGATGGCCTCGGTTGTGGAGTTGCCGCCGGTACCCGCAATGACGGGAATACGGCCAGCACTGTGCTCCACCGTAACACGCACCAGCTCGCAATGCTCTTCCACGGAAACCGTGGGCGATTCTCCAGTGGTGCCGACAATAACGATACCATCCGTGCCTTCAGCGACATGCCAGTCGATCAATTTGCGTAGGCCGTCGTAATCGAGGCTACCGTCTGGATGCATAGGCGTAACAATCGCGACTAAGCTGCCCTGAATCATAGTAATGTCACTAGGGAAAGAAATAAAAGCTTGATTGTAGCGGATAGGCAGCTACTTGGGAGTAGTTCTGCCTGCAAATAAAAATCAATTGAGAGTGGCATTCAACTGCAAACGCTCTGGCGAAATCTCGGCATCAGCCTTCACCGCGCAAATGCGCTGCACCATGGCGGGCTTGGGATGATGGATATAACCATCCTCAAAAGCCAGCACTTTCAGCCCTGAACACAGTTGCAGCAACTCCGCGGGCTGCAGCAGGAAGCGCGCACTGGAAGGCTTGCCGAAACGCTCATTACCCATCGCAAAGGTCTCGTAAATCAATACGCCATCTTTGGCCAAACTGCGCATGAGATAAGCAAACAGGGGACGATGCAGGTAATTGGTGACCACGATGGCGGCAAACCGCCCTGCTTCAAATGGCCAAACCGGCTCATTCTCACCTTCCAGGTCGGCCTGGACCGTGCGGATACCGGCACCGGCTGCCAAGGCAAGCGCTGCCTCATCGCGATCCACCGCGACCACGACATGACCGCGGCCGGCCAGCCATTTTGCATGCCGACCGCTACCGCAAGCCAGATCCAGCACTTCGCCGGCCCCGATCAAGGGGGCGAAACGCGTCACCCATGCCG
The DNA here is from genome assembly GCA_023435945.1 of Pseudomonadota bacterium. GTDB lineage: Bacteria > Pseudomonadota > Gammaproteobacteria > Burkholderiales > Burkholderiaceae_D > JAEZLB01. The sequence continues at coordinate 1,130 of JAEZLB010000108.1, forward strand.
AGGGAGCGGTAAGCACATGATGCAGGCAAGAGTCGCTCATCAAACAGGCCGCCTTCAGAATTTATAGTTCAAACCCATTGCCTCGCGTACGTCACGCATGGTTTCCTGGGCCAGCTTGCGCGCCTTGCCACAACCGTCCGCGACGATCTCATGTACCAATTTAGGATTATCCAGATAGGTCTGCGCTCTTTCTCGCATCGGAGCCTGCTCCTTCAGAATGGCCTCAATGACGGGCTGCTTACACTCCAGGCAGCCGATGCCTGCCGAGGTACATCCTTTGCGTACCCATTCCTGAGTCGAAGCATCGGAATACACCTTGTGCAACTGAAAAACCGGACATTTATCGGGATTACCCGGATCGGAGCGGCGCACGCGCGCCGGATCGGTAGGCATGGTACGGATCTTTTTGATGACCGACTCTTCGTCCTCGCGCAAAGCAATGGTGTTGCCATAACTCTTCGACATTTTCTGACCATCCAGGCCCGGCAGGCGGGATGCTTCCGTCAACAGCACCTGGGGTTCGACCAGAATTTGCTTGCGGCTTCCTTCCAGATAACCGGCCAGACGCTCCTTGTCGACCTGGGAAAGGCTTTGTGCTCCTTCAACGATGGCGCGCGCCTGCTCCAGCGCGCTTTGTTCACCGCGCTCCTGATATTGCGTGCGCAATTCGCCATAAAGCTTGGCTGATTTGCCGCCCAGCTTCTTGATTGCCTCCTGGACCTTCTCTTCAAAGCCCTTTTCCTTGCCGTACAGATGATTGAAGCGGCGCGCCAGCTCCCGGACCATTTCCACGTGAGGGATCTGGTCTTCACCGACCGGCACCTTGCTGGCACGATAGATCAGCACATCGGCAGACATCAGCAAAGGGTAGCCCAGAAAGCCATAGGTCGACAGATCGCGATCGGCCAGCTTTTCCTGCTGATCCTTGTAGGTCGGCACGCGCTCAAGCCAGCCCAGCGGCGTACACATCGACATCAGCAAATGCAGCTCTGCGTGCTCAGGCACTCTAGACTGAATAAAGATCGTTGCCTTCTCAGGATCGACTCCAGCCGCCAGCCAGTCCACAACCATGTCCCAGGTACTGGCTTCGATCCCGCTGGGATCGTCGTAGTGAGTGGTCAGCGCATGCCAGTCGGCGACAAAGAAAAGACAAGGCAGTTCGGACTGCAGCTTGATCCAGTTTTTCAGCGCGCCATGGTAGTGGCCAAGGTGCAAGGCGCCAGTCGGGCGCATGCCGGAAACAACGCGTTCGGGATACATGTTTTACAAACCCAGTAAAAATATCAAAGGAGCGACAAGCAACGCTATTATTTCATAAGCCGCCTGCATGACGGGCCTCAACCAGTACTGCAGGCCGCCCAGGAACAGCAGGCCCAGGATGATAAAGAAGCCATAAGGTTCCAGTTTCGCGTAGCGATAAGAAGCATGATGCGGCAGCAGGCTGGTCACGATGCGTCCGCCATCCAGCGGCGGAACAGGGAACAGGTTCAGCGCAAAAATAACCAGGTTGACCATGACACCCGCTTCCGCCATGCTCAGGAAGAATTCTTCACCCACATCCAGCCGCCACAGCACCAGCCACAATATCATCCACAGCAAGGCCATGACCAGATTGGATGCCGGCCCGGCCAGCGCCACCCACCCCATGTCACGCTTTGGCTTGTTCAGATTGCCCCACTCCACCGGCACCGGCTTGGCATAACCAAACAGGTAAGGACTGCCAACGAGGAAGAGGACGATGGGAATCAGCAGGGTGCCGATAGGATCGATATGCTTGACCGGATTCAGGGTCATGCGCCCCTGCAGATAGGCCGTAGAGTCCCCCAGATAACGGGCGGCATAGGCATGAGAGGCTTCATGCACGGTAATCGCAAACAACAGCGGCAGCGCATAAACCGTGAGGGTCTGGATGGATTCGTTCATGCGCCCAATTCTATCAGACGCCCGCCTCTGCACTGCCGGCCACCCCGCCCTTTTTGCCGGAGCGCTTCGTCTGTCATTGTCGCCAGCAACAATTATCAGAGTCCGAACATTGCCGGATCTCCCCTACCGCGACGCACCAGTTCCGGTTCATCGCCCGTCATATCGACCACCGTGGTCGGTTCGAATCCGCAGGCACCGCCATCAATGACCAACTCCACCTGCTTTTCCAGTTTTTCGCGGATCAGATCGGGATCAGTCATGGGATCCTCCTCATCCGGCAAGATCAGCGTGGCGCTCAACAAGGCTTGCCCCAGTTCTTCCAGCAAAGCCTGGGCAATCGCATTTTCAGGTACGCGCAGGCCTATGGTCTTGCGCGAAGGATGACTCAAGCGCCGCGGCACTTCCTTGGTTGCTTCCAGAATGAATGTGTAGGGCCCGGGCGTTGCAGATTTCAGCAAACGGTACTGGCGATTATCGACACGCGCATAAGTGGCAATTTCAGCCAGATCGCGGCATAACAAGGTGAGATGGTGGCGATCATCAACCCCGCGCAGGCGACGCAGGCGCTCCACTGCCGTTTTGTCGTCCAGCTGGCAAGTCAGCGCATAACAGGAATCAGTCGGCAATACGACCAGGCCACCGGAGCGGATAATTTGCGCCGCCTGCTTGATCAGCCTTCCCTGCGGATTCTCGGGATGGATTTGAAAAAATTGGCTCATATATACAAAACGGCAGCCCTAGGACTGCCGTCATAAGGGTTTGAAAACCCGCCCGATCAACGTGCCGATTGCAGCGCAGCGATACGTTCCTGGATAGGCGGATGGCTATGGAACAATCCCATGAAGCCCGGTTTGTCATGAATGCCCAGCGAGGCTACCGACTGTGGCAAGCCGCTCGGCTCTACGCCCCCCAGACGAGCCAGCGCACGAATCATCGGCTCAGGCGTTCCCATCAGTTGGGCGGCGCCGGCATCGGCACGGTATTCACGATGACGAGAGAACCAGGCCACGATCATGGAAGCGCCGATACCGAGCACGATCTGCGCCACGATGACCGTCATCATGTAACCAATGCCTGTGCCGGCATTGTCACTGCCACGATTCAGCGCGCGATCCACTGCATAACCGATAACGCGCGACAGGAACACGACGAAGGTGTTCACAACGCCCTGGATCAGGGTCATGGTAACCATATCGCCATTTGCAACGTGCGCCACCTCGTGCGCCAGCACGGCTTCAACTTCATCCTTGGTCATGCTCTGCAGCAAACCGGTAGATACTGCCACCAGGGAAGAATTCTTGAAAGCGCCGGTTGCAAAGGCGTTTGGCTCGCCGTCGTACACCGCCACCTCAGGCATTGCAATGCCTGCGCGATCCGACAATTTTTTAACCGTATCAAGCAGCCAAAGTTCCGTGGAATTGGAAGGGTGTTCGATCACGCGCGCGCCGGTGGACCATTTCGCCATCGGCTTGCTGATCAGCAGAGAGATGATGGCTCCTGTAAAACCGACCACCAGCGAGAACCCCATCAGCGCCGGCATGTTCAGCCCTGCTTCTGTGATGTAACGGTCCACGCCCAGAATCGACAGTACGATGGTCATTACCGCAATCACGGCAATGTTGGTGGCGATGAACAGTACTATCCTTTTCATTTTTCCTCTTACTCCCAAAACAATGAATTAAGCTGTATATAGAGTCGGGCCTGAAAATTTTCAACCGAAAATTTTTTGTTCAGGCACGCCAGTTTAGCGATGAATTTTCGCCAATGCATCCTCTATTGAAATTATTTAGGTGCTCTTACTTAAAGATCCCAGTCATGCCAGATGGGCTTCAGATTGTCTGGCAAAGGCGGCAAGCTGCCCAGATCGAAACGGGATTCGCTGGGACTATGGAAATCCGAACCACGTGACGCGTACAAGCCGAAGCGAGTTGCCACCCGCGAGTAGTGCGCATACTGGTCTACCGTATGGCCACTGGTAATAACTTCAATGCCGGTGCCGCCCAACTGGATGAATTCATCCACCATCGCGTTGAAAGCAAGATCACTGTATTGATAGCGGCCGGGGTGGGCAATCACCGCCACGCCTCCCGCTGCGCGTATCCATCCCATAGCATCCGGGAGACTGGCCCAGCGATGCGGCACGTATCCCGGCTTGCCTTCCGACAGATACGCATCGAATACTTCCTGCAGGGTGGGCCGCACTCCCTGCTCCACCATATAGCGAGCAAAGTGCGTACGAGAAATCAGTTCCGGATTATCCACATATTTCAGTGCACCAGCCAATGCATTGGGAATACCGGCCCGCTGCAGTTGCGCAGCCATTTCTTCAGCGCGGTGCAGACGGCCCGAACGCGTTTGCGCCAGTCCCTGCACCAACCCGGGATGGGTCTCATCCACCCGCAGACCGACGATGTGGACTGTCTGCCCACCCCAGGTCACTGAAATTTCAACCCCCGTGATATGACGCAATCCCAGTTTCTCGGCAGCTTCACGTGCCTGGCTTATACCGCTCACTTCATCATGGTCGGTTAATGCCCAGACATCCACGCCATTGGCCCGCGCTCTGGCTGCCACATCAGCGGGCGCCAGCACTCCATCAGAGAAATGCGAATGACTGTGAAGGTCGATATTGAGCATAAAGCACAGAGTAGTATGGAAAATTTAATAAGGACTATTTTACGATGAAGATGGCATGCCCATCTTACGGGTTATACAGGCTTAGTCACGCAACAAGAAACGATTCGATCAGTTCGGCCACGGCCTTCGGCTGATCGTGATGCAGCATGTGCCCGGCGTCAACAACTATTTCCCTGCGCACCTCAGGAATAATGGCGACGCGGTTATCCACTTCCCTGCGCGCGGCCTCACGGTCCGCGCTCCATTTCAGAAAATGCGGATGGTCCGCTTCCACCCATAACACGGGCGCTGCAATCTGCGACCAGCAAGCAAGCGTTTCTTCGACCCGATAGAGAATGGGGTTGACGCGCTTGTGCGCAGGATCGGCCAGTATGTGCCAGCGCCCATCGGCACTCGGCACGGCCCAATGAGAGGCCAGGAAGACTGCGCGTTCTTCGGACAGGCGCGGATTATTCTTGCGCAATCTCGCCACCACAGCCTCAGATGATGGGTAAGCGCCAAGAATCGGCGGCTGCCGCTCTTCTTCCAGCCATTCGGCATAACGCTGCGGTGCCATTTGCGGCGGCATCGGCGGCAAACCGAATCCCTCCAGGTTCACCAGCTTTGCCACCTTTTGAGGCTGCACGCCAGCATAGATCATAGCGACGTTGCCGCCCATGCTATGCCCGATCAAAGCAGTCGCCTCATCGCTGGAATAATGGGCCAACAAGGCATCCAGATCGGCCAAGTAATCGGGATACCAATAACTCCCGAATGGCGTTGCATCTGTCAATCCGAACCCGCGCCAATCGGGAGC
>JAEZLB010000168.1 GCA_023435945.1 Pseudomonadota bacterium
ACCAGCAATAAGGCGGCAAGACGATGGTATTTGGCCTGCCATGCTGCCGCCAGCGCACATACACAGCCAATCACCCACATCAGGCCGAACATGATGTCCAGATTGTGCGTTGGAAGAATCGGCAACTCATACAGTGACGGCAACGGCCCGACCAGCATCACCGGCACAGCGACCATCATGACCACTATCAGCAGCAGTTGCGGTTGCAGGCGCTGCGTGCCCAACCACCTCACCAGGAAAGAAGCGCCTGCCGCAATGCGTAACATCGTGGTCTCGAACGCTTGCGCACCGCTGAAGCGGTGCAGCACCGGCGCCTGATCGCGGTCGCGCAGATTGTAATATTTGCGCAGCACCAGATACAGCACCAGTCCTCCGGCGAGGGCAACGATACTCATGACCAATGGCAGGTTCAAGCCATGCCAAGCGGCCAGATCAAATTCCGGCGTGGCGGCGCCCAGCACTGCTTCAACGCCCATGTGCAGTACCGGTTCGACGCTCCAGCCCGGTGCGATACCCACCACCAGACATAACACCACCAAGAACTCCACCGGGAAACGCATCCAGCGCGGCGGCTCGTGTGGCTTACGCGGCAAATCGTCGGGAAGTTTTCCGAAAAATACACTAATGAAACGTAATGAATAGGCAACGCTGAAAATACCCATCGCTACCGCAGCGATCGACATCCACCACTCTTCCGAGCCGCCAACCTCTACTGTTTCGGCAAAAAACATTTCCTTGGAAATGAATCCGTTCAGCAGTGGCACGCCTGCCATGGCCGCACTTGCAATGATTGCCAGCGTCGCGGTGTAAGGCAAGGCCTTCCCAAGGCCTCGCAATACACGCATATCGCGCGTACCGGTTTCATGATCGATGATGCCGGCCGCCATGAAAAGTGAAGCCTTGAAAGTCGCATGATTAAGGGTATGGAAGATCGCAGCCACCATCGCAAGCGGCGTGCTGATGCCCAGCAGCACTGTCGTCAGGCCCAGGTGGCTGATGGTGGAATAGGCTAGCAAGCCCTTCAGATCCTGCTGAAAAATGGCGGCGAAAGAGCCTATCAGCATCGTAGCCACGCCTGCGCCCGCGATAATCCAGGTCCACTCCTCCGTACCGGACAAAGAAGGCCACAGGCGCATCAGCAGGAATATGCCCGCCTTGACCATGGTGGCCGAATGCAGATAAGCCGACACCGGAGTGGGCGCAGCCATTGCGTGCGGCAGCCAGAAATGGAAAGGAAACTGGGCGCTTTTGGTTAGCGCACCCAGCGCTACCAGGATCAATACCGGCAGATACCATTCGTGGGCACGAATAACATCGCCCGCTGCCAGCACAGCTTCCAGCTCATAACTGCCGACGATACTTCCCAGAATCAGTACGCCTGTCAGCAGACACAAACCGCCTGCGGCAGTGACGGTAAAGGCCATACGTGCGCCACGTCGCGCATCTATTCGGTGGTACCAGTAACCGATCAGGAGAAAGGAAGTAAGACTGGTCAGCTCCCAGAAAATAACCAACTGGATCAGGTTGCCGGACAGGACCACGCCCAGCATCGACCCCATGAAAGCCAACAGGAAGGAGAAGAAACGCGGTACCGGATCCTCGGGGGACATGTAGTAGCGCGCATAAATCACGACCAGCAAACCGATCCCGGTGATCATCAATGAAAACAGCCATGCCAGTCCATCCATGCGCAACACGAAGTTGACGCCATACTCCGGCAACCACTCCAACTGATAACGCAACACCTCTCCCGCACTCATGGCCGGATAGGTATATAAGGTGATCAGCAACCCGATTAAGGCAACAGCCCCTGCCAGAAATGCTTCGCTATTGCGCGCATTAACAGGCATGCTTGCAGCAATTACACTGCCGACAAACGGAATAAGGACAAGGGCCAGTAGCAGCATGGTTTCCAGAAAATGCTGAATTTAATATCAGGGATAGGGATACAGCGGCAGAAGTCACGGGTCAGGGGGCCAAACATTACGCCCAGCCCTCGTCACCTGCGATACAAGACTGCGAATGCCTTAAGCAGTTCTCCCTTTTGATGATTCTCGCTGAGCTTTCCCCTACAGCGGGCAAACAAAGAGTGCTTCCACCACAGTGAAAACCGCATGCTGAAATGCGGCGCAACAGGGAAAAACAGGGGGGATTTCCATCAGTTCAGGCTGATCTACTTTACCATTCGCCCGCCGCTACGCTGGCAAAGCAAGGGTAACGGGCGAAAGAAAGTGCCGCGATGCCGCGCAGAGATTATGCCCTGAGATTTCCCTTACATCAACTAGTGTAACCCTTAATTCCGCAAAAATTTGGGCCGCAGGAGAAAAGCCGCATGAAGAATATATCCTTCATGAAAAATAAGTTCTTTTCAGACCAGCAAGCCCATCTCCCGACTCTGGCGTATCGCCTGCAAAAAAAATTGGCAGGCCAGGCAAGCATTCTTCCTATCGGGATAAAGAAAGCATGCGCTCGACATAACGCGCAATCAGGTCGACTTCCAGGTTAACCTTGTCACCCACGTTCAAATGCTTGAGCGTGGTGACCTGTATGGTGTGAGGAATCAGATTGATGGAAAATTCACATCCCGCGGCGGTATCGGTCACGCGATTCACGGTCAGCGACACACCATTGACCACCACCGATCCCTTGTAGGCAAAATATTTTGCCAATTCTGCGGGGGCAGAAATGATCAGCTCCCAGGACTCCCCTACCGGAGCAAATTTTGAAACCGTGCCCAAGCCGTCCACATGCCCGGACACTAGGTGTCCTCCCAAGCGCTCCGTCAGGGTCAGCGCCTTTTCCAGGTTCACCTCACCCAACCGGTCCAATCCCGCCGTCCGGTTAAGACTTTCTCGTGACACGTCGACAACAAATGCCGCGTCGCGCTTCTCCACGACGGTCATGCAGGCACCATTGATGGCAATCGAATCCCCTAGCATGACATCAGTCAAAGATAAGCCGCCTGCATCTATGCTCAGGCGCACACCCGCACTATTGTCGCCCAGCGGCATTATCGAAGTAATACGGCCCACTGCGGCCACGATCCCGGTAAACATATTCTTTCCTGTCAGATAAAACGCGCCAGTATCCGCACATCGGGACCGACGGTAGTCACCTCATGAAAAGACAACTTGCGGCTGTCTTCCAGTTTTTCCAAGGCTGGCAAATCGAACAAGCCTTGAGCATCACCAATCAATTGAGGCGCAAGATAAAGCAGTAGCTCATCGACGCATCCCTCGCGGATCAGAGAGCCATTCAGCTTGAAACCGGCTTCAACATGCAACTCGTTGATTCCCCGCTGCCCCAGTTCCTGCATCAAAGCAGCAAGATCTACCTTGCCACGTGCGTTCGGCAACATCAGGACTTCGGCGCCCTTGTCTCTCAACTGAGCCTCCTTCTCCGGATTGGGCTGCGCCGCCACAATCCAGGTGGCACCTCCTTGCAGCACGCGCGCCTCCGGGGAAATTTCCAGACGACTGTCGATCACGATGCGCTGCGGCTGGCGTGGCGTCTCCACTGCCCGCACTGTTAATTGGGGATCATCTTCCTTCACCGTACCGATTCCGGTCAGCACCGCGCAGGCCCGGGC
>JAEZLB010000170.1 GCA_023435945.1 Pseudomonadota bacterium
TTCAACTCCGCAATCGTGGACGTTCGGTCTCCGGTGACCTGAGCGGGGCGGCGTATCGCAGCAGCCACAACCTTGTAGCCGATCACGACGATACGTAAATCCTGCCCACTGCACATCTCTTCCAGTATTACGTGCCCGCCTTCCTGTGCAGCCCGTTTGATTGCATGCTCCAGATCTTCAACGGTACGGATATCGACGCTGATACCTTTGCCTTGTTCTCCCGTTGCAGGTTTGACGACGACTGCCCCGCATTCATGCAGAAAGCGTATCGCTTCATCCAGATCGCCTACCGTCATCTGGCGCGGTACAGGCAGACCCACCGAAGCTAGCCTGCGCGAAGTCAGCACCTTGTCCTGGCACCAGGTCATGGCTACGCCGCCAGTGAGTTCAGTCAGCGACTCGCAGCAGGCGATTTCATAACCGCAATGTCGCAGTTTGAAAATGCCTGCTTCCACGTCCAGAATTTCCACGCTGATGCCGCGACGCCGTGCTTCATCAACGATCAGCTTTGCATAAGGGTTTAAACCCTCATATTCGTTGGTGCCGACAAACAGGTGCTCATTGATCGCATTCTTGTTTTTGACTACGAATCCCGGTACTTGCTCGAAGCCCAGCTTGCGGTAGAGTCCGATGGCATGTTCATTGTCATGCAAGACAGAGAGATCAAGGAAGCGCCGTCCACAATCAGTGAAATGGGTGATCACGTAGTTGACGAGTGACTGACCCACGCCGTACAGGCTGGTCTGGGGATCGACCGCCAGGCACCACAGGCTGGTTCCGCCTTCCGGGTCGCCAAAGGCCAGGACATGATCAACCACCATGACGGAGCCGATCACGTCACCGGTGCGTTCATCTTCCGCAATGAAATACATCATCGCTTCCGAATGCCGCTGTTGCCATACTGTCTGCGGGTCAACCGGCACCATGCCGCGCATGCTATAGAGCCGGTTCATGGCTGCGATATCGGACCGCGTGGACAGGCGCCTGATCGATACGCTTGCAAGCGGTGCATCAGGATAAGAATCGTTATCCAGCTCGCGCCGGAAGATCAGTGAGGGATCGAGAAAGAGAGTGGAGGGCGCTTCAGCCAATACCAGCTGAGGAGCATCGACATAGATTGCCACATCTCTTTTGCCGCTTATTTCCTTTTTCAACTCCTCTGCAAGGAATTTGGGAGAATCGAAAGAGGGCGCATACAACAAGCGTCCCCATCCACATTCGATGGAAGCATTGATCTGACGCTGGACTTCGATGGCATCATTGTGCCTTGCCAGCGCTCCTTCCGGCGGAAGGCGGGTAAGACTACGCATTTCAGGGGAGGGGCCGAAGGATGATGTCATTGTCTGGGTCTCCTGACGTGCCAGCTACAAGGGACGCAGCCAGCTCCTGATCTCTGGGGAGGTGCCATGCACACTCAAGATTTTATAAGCCATGCTGCTGCAACCAGGCTTCCAGCAAGGCGATCTGCCATACAGTCGAGCCGCGTAAGGGTGTGATGTGCCGGTCTGGTTCCTGCAGCATTTCCTGCACCTTTTTCCGGTTGAAAAGACCACGTGAGCGTGCGATATCGCTATCAAGTACGCCGCGTACATAGTCGAGGAAGTCGCCGCGTAGATATTTCAGTGCCGGCACCGGGAAATAACCTTTCGGTCTGTCGATCACTTCGTGCGGAATGATTGCTCGCGCGGCTTCTTTCAATACATATTTGCCGCCTTGCGCGATTTTGTGGTGTGCCGGAATACGGGCGGCCAGTTCAACCAGTTCATGGTCCAGGAATGGCACGCGGGCCTCCAGGCCGAACGCCATGGTCATGTTATCGACCCGCTTGACGGGGTCGTCAACCAGCATCACCGTGGTATCCAGCCGCAATGCCTTGTCGATTACGCTGTCTGCGCCGGTTTGTGCAAAATGCCGCTCGGCAAAACGTGTACTGAAATCCTCATCCACCCATCCGGGTTCAAGCAGGGCTTGCAGTTCCCTGTGATTGCGATCGAAGAAAACTTCGCGATAAGCACGTACGCCATGCACAGGATCTTCCACTTCTGCAAGCGGTGGGTACCAGTGATAACCGCCAAATACCTCGTCTGCTCCCTGGCCGCTTTGTACCACACGACTATGGCGCGATACGGCTTGCGAGAGTAGGTAGAAAGCCACCGCATCGTGACTCACCATGGGTTCTGCCATGGCGGCAATCGCCTCCGGCAACGCTCCCAGTAGTTCATTGGAAGCAATAGGAAGTTTTTCATGCACGGTGCCGTAATGCCGGGAAATGAGATCGGAGTATTTGAATTCATCGCCGGCCTCGGCATCGACAGCTTCGAAGCCTATGGAATAGGTACGGAGATCCTGCGTGCCGGCTTCTGCCAGCAGGCCTGTAATCAGGCTTGAGTCCAGACCGCCTGAGAGCAGTACGCCAACAGGAACATCTGCAACCAGGCGTCGCTTGACGGAGGCGCGCAACGCATGTAGCACGTCCTCCTTCCACTCATCGAAACTGCGTTTCTCGTCCTCCGCGCTGCGGGTAAATGAAAGTCGCCACCAGGTCTTGGTATCGCATCGCCCATCGGGCTGTACCGTCATCAGTGTGCCTGGCGCCAGTTTCTTGATTCCACGCAGGATGGTGTTCGGTGCCGGGACGACAGCATGAAAAGTCAGGTAGTAATGCAGCGCTTCAGGGTCAATGGAAGTATCTATTTCCTTAGCTTCCAGCAAGGCCGGTAACGTGGAAGCAAAATATATCGCGTCCTTGGTCCGCGCATAATAAAGCGGCTTGATGCCCAGGCGATCACGCGCCAGATAAGTGACGCCGGAATCGCGCTCCCACAGTGCAAACGCGAACATGCCGTAAAAACGATCCAGCGCCTTTTCCCCCCACGCATGCCAGGCCTTGATGATCACTTCGGTGTCGCCAACGGAAGCAAACTGATATCCCATATGGGATAGTTCGGCACGTAACTCGTGATGGTTATAGATGGCGCCATTGAATACGATGCCCATGCCAAGCGTGTTGTCGATATAAGGCTGATGCGCACGATGGCTGAGGTCCATGATGCTCAGGCGGCGATGACCAAAACAGCGTGTTCCGAGGCTGAATAAACCTTGGCCATTGGGGCCACGTCTTGCCTGCACCGTCGTCATGTTGATGACGGTTTGCATACTGGAAAATTGATTGTCGAAACGTAACTCCCCGGCGATACCACACATAATAATTTTGGAGTAAATAAAAGAAAAAAATTTAAGCTATGCAACCTTTGCTGCCGCATTTATAAAAATTGCAAAGAAGAATGGTGGATATGGCAGCATGGACGAGCCTGATATGTAGAGAAAAAAACAAAGGAATTGTTCCCTCAATAATTGCTTAACCGCGCAAATGATTTTCCTGATGTGGCGTGTAATGGAGACAAATAAAGGCCTTCGTAGGCGCCTTCCCGATATGCCGTATCAGGAGCATGACGCATGAGATTACATATGGACTTTCAATCATTTTTCAGGTGAGCCAGGAAGCTTTCCCGCTATCTGAATGAAAAGGACAGTGACAGCGAAGGTTAATCTTGTGGTGGAACCGATGGAAAGAGATTGTGAAAATTGCAGGTCTCTGTGCGCAGCATTAGAAGCGCCTATAGATCGATACATTCGGCAGCACCTCTCTCTTATTGATGACTGGTCTGGTGAGTGAAAAGACACCGTGGGGTCTCATAAATGAAGGGAGAGGGATGCTGCCCCGATAATGAATGCGGGATGGGTTTCCCATGCTATGAGAAGGGGGTAGGAGACATTAATAG
>JAEZLB010000178.1 GCA_023435945.1 Pseudomonadota bacterium
TCCTTCATCTCCGGTGTCAGGGCCGGGTTGAAGAGTGCCCCGATCTGCTTATGCACTTCAGTCGCGGCAAAATTAATGGCTGACATTTCGTGGTAGCGCTGGAGAGAGCCCAGTGGTGAAGCTAGTCCGCTTTCCGGATTTTGGTCGGCCAGATACTGGCACACGACGCCGACTTCCGTCAGGACTTCGCCGTTATCCAGGGTCAGTGCAGGCACGTAGCCTTTGGGATTGATTTTCCAGAAATCGTCACCCTGCTCGGTTTTCTTGTTCGGGATGTCGACCTTGATCAGATCGACTTTAAGACCAGCTTCCAGGGCAACAATATGCGGTGCCAGCGAGCAGGCACCGGGGGAATAATAAAGTTTCATATGCACGACCTCTTCATGACGAAATAGGGAGGGATTTATTTCGCAGCAAACTGCTGAAAGCCATTTTTTCTCAATTCGCAGGCGGGGCAGGTGCCGCAACCATACCCCCAATCGTGCAACTGCGAGCGTTCGCCGAGATAGCAGGTATGGGTATCGGTACGAATCAGTTCTACCAGCGCAGGACCTCCCAGGTCGCGGGCCAGTTGCCAGGTGTCGGCCTTGTCCAGCCACATCAGCGGCGTCTCCAGCTTGAACTGACTGGCCATGCCGAGATTCAGCGTGGTTTGCAACGACTCCATGGTCTCGTTGCGGCAATCGGGATAACCGGAATAATCGGTTTCACACATGCCGCCAACCAGGGCATCGAGGCCGCGACGATAAGCCAGTGCAGCGGCCACCATCATGAACAGCAGGTTGCGTCCCGGTACAAAGGTGTTGGGCAGGCCATCCTGCTGCATGGCGATCGCCATATCCTGCGTTAGCGATGATGCGGAAATCTGGCCGAGCAGGCTCAGATCCACCATGTGGTCTTCGCCTAAACGTGCATCCCATTCCGGAGCAAGCTTGCGTATCGATTGCAGTATGGCGGGGCGGACCTGAAGTTCTACGGCGTGGCGTTGGCCGTAATCAAAGCCTATGGTTTCCACCTTGGGATAACGGGCAAGCGCCCACGCGAGGCAGGTGGTGGAGTCCTGTCCTCCGCTGAAAAGTACAAGTGCGCCAGAAGAGTTGCTCATGGATGAATTGCTCATGGTTGTGCAGTGATGCTTTGCAGGGTTTGTTCTATGTATTCGGTGCCGCTGTCGGAGAAACGGATGCGCACCGGATACCATTGCAGAGAAGGGGCGAGCCAGACGTCTACCTTGCGGTCCGGTGCGTCGGGCGGGGCTTCCTTGGAGACATGGATAGCGTCCACGTTACCCATGGGGGTGCGCAGGGTTTCCTGCTTGCCGACATTGAATATCCATGGTTCGCCATCCCTCCGGCCAGCGACAAAGAAGGCCCAGCGGCTGTTTTCTGTGAAGCGATCAGGATTGCCTCTTGCAATCGCTACCAACTGGAAAATGGCGCTGGTGCGGTCCTGCTCGCCGCCTTGAAGCAAATAAGTTTGCTCTGAAAGGCTGAAGCGTATCTGATTCTGACTCCGATCGAAAACCACACTGTTTTCCGGTTTGCGGAAACGCTTTTCCGAGAATTGCAGCGGGGCCAAGCCATACGTGTCAATCAGACCTTCACTTTTGCTCTGGTGTATTTTGCCGACGATCATGGCGCGAGTTTCCATCTCGGCGGAGTAGGTTTTACTATCAGTCTTCCACCATATCCGGCCTTCACCGCTGAGTGTCAGACCACTCTCTTTTGCCTTGATCGCATAATGCAGTTCGGCTGACGGAGGCAGATCGAATTTGTAGCGGGTATGGTTGGCTTGAGGTGACGAAGCGGTTGCTGGGGCAACAGCTATCGCGGTGGCCAGGAAGGCGGAAAAGACACGTAAGAGTGATCTTTGCATCGTGACTATATCTTTCGGAGTTGCCTGATGGATTCCAGCTGAAAGGCGTAGTCTCGGACTCAAGCTCAAGGCGTGAAGTCATCGGGACAGGTGGGTCGCCAGCAATTGGAGCTTGCATCAGGTAAACAACATTGTAGTCGGGATGGCGTGACTTCACAGGAGCGTCATGAAGTTGACTACTGACGTTTCACTCCAGATAGACCTCTGGCTGGGGCAAAGTTCAGAAAGGTCGGGCATCCACCATGAGGTAAGGGGCTGGCCTCTGCAAGAGGATGGCGGAACAGCATGGCATCGTCAGGAGAAACGGCTTCTGGATTAGAGCTCGAGCAAAAATGCTTTGACGGTTCTGGCAAAGGCCTCCGGCTGTTCAATCACGCTCAGATGGGCAGCCCCTGGCAGCACGGTTAACCTGGAGTTCGGAATATGATCGGCCAGGATCTTGGCCATTTCAACGGGCGTTCCCTGATCCGCATCGCTGGCGATGATCTGTGTCGGCACGGCAATCTGCGATAGCCTGTCGGTGGTGTTGATGGCGCGAACTGCGTGACAGCAGCCAAGGTAGCCTTGCAGGTCGGTGGATAACAGGCGCCGCCGGAAGGTATCGACGGTGGCAGGATCTTTTTCATGGAAAGCCGGACTGAAAAATCGCTGAAGCGTGGCTTCGACGATGCCCGGTATGCCTTGTTGCTCCAGCGTGATGATGCGCTGCTGCCAGGCGGTCTGCGCTTCTTCCGGATAACGTGAAGTAGCGTTCGCAATCACCAGGGCGCTAACCAGCGAAGGATGACGCAAGGCCATTTCCTGCCCGACCATGCCCCCCATGGAAATGCCTAGCCATACCACTGGCCCCGCCTCAGCTTCCCGGATCACGCGCACCGCATCATCGGCCAGTTCTTCCATGGTGTAGATGCCTTCCGGCACATCGGAGCGTCCATGGCCCCGCTGATCGTAGGTGATTACGCGACACTCTTCGGTCAGTACCTGAACCAGCGCATTCCACATTGAATGATCACATCCCAGTGCGTGGCTGAGCACAACTACATGTCGCGGTCCACTCACGCGGCGCGGTTCGTGCACCGCGTAATGCAATGCCGGCGAACTGCTGGTTTTGCCTTCAAAAGAGGAGGGTAGGGAGCGCATCGTCGTCATCCTGAAAGTGAAAATGCCCGTCTGTACTTTGACCGGCAAGGCATAAGGAAGTATCCCGCCCTGACAGGCCGGGTGGCTTGTCCATGGGCTTACCTGCTACCTAGCTTACTTTCAATTTGAGAAAGATGAAAGATCGTCAAAACAGCATAGCGAAAAATCAAATCTTTTGCGGCAGCACAAAGCTGCAAAAGCTAGTTTGTGGCTCGCAGAACTTCTGGCGGCATTTTTATCGAAACGTTGTGGTTCGGGGAGCGAAGTGGATTCGAACTGGTTCAATGTCACGACAGAGAAGTAATGGATATTTCAGTTGAGTGTTATGAAGCCCACGTTCCGGAGTGGGCTTCGGTAGAGTTGGATCGGCTGTACGGCAATATCTTCAGTTCGCTGGTGCATTTTAGGATGTGTGGTGGTTTGGAGCAGGTTCATACTTATGTCCGGCGGAGTGGGATTGACGGAAAGGTCTTGGCAATTTTTCTGTTTCGTATCCAGCATGGCAGCATTGCTGTACTGAACGAGGGCATGATGCTGCAAACAGAGGAAATTGAACATTTTTCTGCCTACATTTTCGACCGTTATCCTTCGATAGCAGTAATTGAGTTTCATGCGGTACATATGCCGCCCCGCCGCGTTACCAGGCCCATGCAGCGCTTTTATCAAACCGAGGATTTTGTGCTGGCGTTGCCGGACAGTACGAAGGGGTATCTCGCCATGCTGGGTAATGCCACCCGCAAGAACATCAAAAAACACCTGAATCGCTGGCATCGTGATTTTCCCGATACTGAATACCGGGTTTATAAAAAGAGTGATATCTCGGAAGCGGATTTGCGCAGCGTGGTCGATTTGAATCATCGTCGCATGGCAATGAAAAACAAAGTGTCAGCCATCGATGAAGATGAGCTGCAATCCATGCTCCGAATGGCGCAGGAATGCGGTTATTTATGCGTGGTACGTAACCAGGATGGTATTTGTGCCGGTACGTTGTTATTCCGCTTTGGCGAGCATTTTGTTTCGCGCGTTTCGGCACACCATCCTCGGTTTGACGACTACCGGCTCGGTACGCTCGCGTGTTTCCGGGCAGTGTGCGAAGCGATACATCAGGGTGGCCGGCATTTTCACTTTATGTGGGGGCGATATGCGTACAAGTCGGCGTTGGGCAGTGTGCTAATAGAGCTTCATCATATTGTCATTTATCGTTCGTACTGGCATGTGCTGCGTCACGCAAAGCTGGCGGTGTTAATGGCCTACGGGGGTTATCGGCGTGAAGCAAAAATGTGGCTTCTGGAGCAGTCCAAGAAAAATTCAGGGTGGATGCCACGGATGGTCAATGCCGGGGTGAATACGATGCGAAGCTGGAAACGGCTGAGGTCGCATGAGGCCGCATAAGGTTGGCATCAAGGTCGCCCGGAACGATTCCGGTGCGTCGGGCGCTACGCAAAACGGTAGCTGCGCGGTATAGTGGCGGCATGAAACCTACTGCTTTGATTGAAGTGACTCGCGGTGACCAGGTGGAGTGTATCCATCACGGTTCAGTGGCTGTGGTGGATACCGCTGGCAAGCTGTTATTCCAGGCTGGTGATCCGCATTTCATGACTTTTTCCCGCTCTACGTTGAAGCCCTTCCAGGCGATGCCTTTCCTGCGCGCGGACGGACCGGCACGCTTTGGCTATAGCATGCAGGAACTGGCTTTGTTGTGTGCCAGCCATTCCGGTGAAGCCATGCATGTGCAGCTGGTGGAAGGGATGCTGCACAAGGCCGGTTGCGATGAGCATCATTTGCGTTGCGGCTGTCATGTGCCCATGTATTACACTGCTGACACGCTGCCGCCGGCAGGAGAAAAGTGGAATCAGCTGCACAATAATTGCAGCGGTAAACACGCAGGCTTTCTGGCTTATTGCGTGCAGCATGACTTGCCGCTGACGACTTATCTCGATCCTGCAAACTCCTTGCAACAGGCGATACGCGATAGCGTGACGCATTTCACCGGCATATCGGAAGGTGATCTGAAAGGCGGCACCGACGGGTGCTCGGCGCCTAATTATGCAATGCCGCTGTCGCGTCTGGCTTTTGCTTATGCGCGGCTGGCACAGGGTGGCAAGGATGAAAAGTATGGCAGTGCGCTGGAAGATCTGTTCCAGGCCATGACCAGGTATCCGGAACTGGTATCGGGTACTGGCCGCAACGACTTGGCTTTCATGCAAACGGCTCCCGGCGACTGGGTCGCAAAAATCGGCGCGGATGGCGTACAGACGATAGGCGTGCGCTCTGCGGGGCTCGGCATTGCGATCAAGATAGCAGACGGTAATATGCGTGCGTTGTATACGGCGGCGGTAGCGGTATTGCAGCAGCTTGGTTTGGTCAAGGATGCGGAAAATTCTCCACTTGCCTCGTGGGTGCGGCCGCAATTGAAAAATTACATGGGGCTGCCCACGGGTGAGGTGCGTGCGGTCTTGCAATTGCAGAAAGCAGGATGAACGCACCTCAGGCTTCTTGCGATACGTTTAGAATTACATGGGGCGTGCATGCGGCTGTTGTCATGAAGACGGAGCGTGTAATTCCCCGGCGGTCGGCAGAAGGCGGTGAAGCGGCACGCCGCACCCGGCAAAGCGGGATGCGGTTAAGGATTTCAAATGAAACGACGTACTTTATTGCAAGGCCTGACGCTGGCAGCACTGATGCCTGCCACCCTTGTGCAGGCGCAGGGCTCCCTTACTGTTCAGGTTTATCGTCATCCGGGCTGTGGTTGTTGCGGCGCCTGGATGGATCATTTGCGCGCGAACGGTTTCACGGTGCAGGAGCATCAGGTGAATGACACCGGTGTTTATCGCGAACGTTTCAAGATAGGGGAGCAATTTGCATCCTGTCATACCGCCACAGTGGGCGGGTATGCGCTGGAGGGGCATGTGCCGGCGCGTGAAATTCGCCGGATCTTGAAGGAAAAACCTCACGCAATCGGACTGGCGGTGCCGGGCATGCCTATGGGGTCTCCGGGCATGGAAGGTGCCTACAGTGAGGCGTACGATGTACTGTTAATCGATGCGAGCGGACGTGCTCGCCCCTACGCACATTACCCCGCCCTGAACTCGACATAAGCGCATCGAGCAAGTCAGCGGATGCAGTTCTGAGAGGATGGGCAGGAAGCATCCGCTGATTCCTCATAGTGGTGAGGTACGCTGCGGTTGGGGAAAAGGCCGTGCGTGGAGGAGGCGCGGTGACATGCAGTGATGTCACTCGCCTCCTCTTTCAGCAGGAGATGCGTAGGCAGTAAAAAGCTGCCTCGCCGAATGCTTAATGGCTATGGTGTGAATGATGATGTTCGCCGCCTTTGCCTGCCTTGCTGTCGACGGCAACCACGATTTCCACTTTTCCTGCTTTCTCGAATACCAGCGTCATCGGAAAAGTATCGCCCGCTTTCAGGCGCTGATTCAAGCCGATCAGCATGAGATGAAAGCCATCGCCGGGTTTCATCGTGATCGCTTCACCCGGCTTCAAGTCAATCGCGCCGATTTCTTTCATCTTCATCACATGGTTGTGATC
>JAEZLB010000061.1 GCA_023435945.1 Pseudomonadota bacterium
CTGCTTCCACTGCCGCATTCAAGGCCAGGATATTGGTCTGGAATGCAATGCCATCGATCACGCCAATGATGTCCACGATCTTCCTGGACGATGCATTGATTTCTTCCATCGTATGCACCACTTCCGATACCACCGTGCCACCCTTGACTGCCACCTCGGAGGTGGCCACCGCCAGCTGGTTGGCCTGGCGGGCATTGTCGGCATTCTGCTTGACGGTGGAAGTCAGCTCTTCCATCGAGGAAGCCGTTTCTTCCAGCGAGGATGCCTGCTGTTCGGTGCGGGCCGACAAGTCAAGATTGCCTGAGGCGATCTGGCCAGATGCGGTAGCGATGGTGTCAGTACTGGCGCGCACCTGTGACACGATGCTCACCAGGCCTTCATTCATGCGTTTTAGGGCCTGCATCAGTTGTCCGATTTCATCCCTGGAATCGATATCGATACGCTGGGTCAGATCGCCGGCTGCGACGCTGTCGGCGACTTTGACCGCGCTGGTCAGGGGACGGGTGATAGAGCGCACAATCCAGATGCTCAGTAAGATCGCAAGGATGATGCCGAATATGATGCCACTGGAGCAGGTCAGGAATACCCATTCATAAATCTGCTGCGAACGTTCCTGTTCTTTGCGTGCTTCATCCAGTTGCAGCTGGATCAGGGCATTCACGCTTTCACTGGTCGGATGGTAGTGTTCGGTAACCGGGCCGGCCAGCAGGCTGACTGCCTGCGGGATATCGTGTAAGCGCATGGCTGCGACGGCGGGTTTCAGGCCTTCGCTGACGAATTTAGCGCGGCGCTCCGCAAATTCATCAACCAGGCGCTTTTCTTCCGAGGTCAGGGGCTTCGTGATGAACGCATTCCAGATGGCGGAGATCTCCTGGATGTTGGCCTCTATCCTGTCCATGCTGTTGTCGATTTCCTCTTCTTTGCCAAGGATGGCATTGGCCAGCAGCGAGCGGTTATCCATGATGCCGCGTATGACCTTGTCCAGCTCGCCTACGGCGACCAGCCGGTTGTCATACATGTTCTTCATCGTGTCGTTGGTGAAGTGCAGGCTGACCAGGCCAATGATGCCGCCGATGATCAACTGGACCGACAGAAAGCCGGTGAGGAAAATCAGACGCGATTTGATGGTCAAACTCTTCAGCATGCAAAACTCCTCAACATATAAGCCTCTTTGGCAAGACAATGCCTGTATTGATCGTCGGATGCGACCGAAGTCGCTATAGGGTCAAAGGACTGGATACTCAGATGGAACGCAGGAACGGCAAGGGAAAATAACGGCATTAACCCTGATAACTTTAGGGGTAATTGGGCGTGCCGGGGAATGTCAGGGGAAAGAGAAGGCGGGCCGGTGCTGGCGAGTGGGAAGGCCGGGTCAGAAGCTGGGCAGCGTTTCCGGCGCGTGATCGCGCAGGGCTTTTCGCGCAGTTTTGAACTCGGGGAAGATGCTTTGTACCGTGGCCCAGAAACGCGGGCTGTGATTCATTTCGCGCAGATGCGCCAGTTCGTGGGCAATGACATAATCGATCTGCTCCAGCGGGAAATGCATCAGGCGCCAGTTAAGCCGGATGCGGCCATCGGCGGTGCAGGAACCCCATTGCGTCTTGGCGGACGACAGCGAGAAAGACGCGTAACGCACGCCCAGTTTTTCGGCATACAGGGGCAAGCGTTCCGAGAACAGTTGCATGGCCTGATTTTGCAGCCAGCCCAGCACGCGGTCTTTCAGCTGCTGTTCGCTGGCGTTCGCCGGCAGGCAAACAATCAGTTCCAGTCGTGACACATCATAATAAATGCTGGCAGCCTGTGCGGGTTGAATGCGCAGGGTGACGTTGTGTCCCAGGTAGGGCAACCTCTCCCCGTCCTGCCATGTCATTTCCGGCTGCAGGCGGCGTGACGCACGTTCGCGCTGCTCGGTCAGCTTGTTGAAGATCCAGCGCTGCTTTTCACGGATTGCGCTTTCGATTTCCCCGAGGGTGACCCACTTTGGCGCGGTGATGCGCAAGCCTTCGTCGTCGATCAGGAAGCCGATTGAGCGGCGCTTGGAGCGGCGCAGCGTGTACTCAAGCGGATAGTCGTCCAGCACGATGCGTCGCTTGTCTGACGGAAGGGGCGGCGCTGTCGTAACGGGAGGCTGTAGCGGCGGTGCTGGCTGCGGCGCGGGCTGGTCCACCGGCGGCGCTGTCTGCACGGCGGCGTGGAAGAAGTCCAGCTGCAGCGCTAATTGGTGCGGATCCGGGAGCGTTGGGCGAAGCAGCTTCTTCAAGAGGATGTCCGTGTATTTTTATAGGCGGCAGGAGCGATGACGCGCATTTCGGATTCTATCCAGTTTTCCACCTGCTGCATCAGCTCTGCAGCGCTGAGGCCCTCGGAAGCAATCGGCTTGCCTATGGAAATGGTAATCAGGCCGGGTGTCTTGATGAAGGCATTGCGTGGCCAGCAGTCCGCGGAGTTCATCGCAATCGGGACCACAGGCGTTTGTGTCGCTACGGCCAGCCGTGTGCCGCCGCTCTTGTAGGTGCCCTTCTGCCCGCGCGGGATGCGGGTGCCTTCCGGGAAGAGGATGAGCCACTGCCCGTTTGCCAGCCGGTCCCGGCCTTTTTCCACGACTTGCGAAAATGCGTCGCGTCCGC
>JAEZLB010000220.1 GCA_023435945.1 Pseudomonadota bacterium
TGTCAGCATGGTAAAGCATGTTGCATGCAACCTCTCCGCTTTCACACAAAACTTGTCTTCGCCTTCTTTAGTGAGGCGTCAACATTATAATATATATTTTAAATGTATGTAATTTAAGACAAGGTGGACATCGGCGCTTTTTGAAGCAAGCTCACCAAGCAACAGGCGGTGAAATTCATCGGTTCTATTTTTAAAATTGCTGTTACTTGCTATGAGTTTGCTCGTACAGCAGCGATAGCGTCGGGATACGCCGATTAATTGCCTCTGCTTGCGGAAACAAAGGAGGGGGCAGTAATTTGAGAGGGAATTACCTATGAGAGGCGGAAAGCCTTATTACAGCCTTAAACCAGGCTATGCCGTTCACAGGCGAACATGGTTTCAGCGGAGAAGTAAGGTGTTGCAGAGCTGCTGCGCCCTCATGAAATATAACGACGCGAAAAGACAAGGCAGACTTACCGGAACCAGGCCAGCCTGACCTCCATGATGCGCTGCTCGATCGCTTGATGATAAATCTCGGCAGAACGCGCCGACAGGAACAGCAAGATGCGAGGAGCATTCACACGCACCAGAGGATTAAGCAAAAGCGCCAGCACCACCAGGGGGGCTCCCAACCAAGCCTTGTCGTAATAACCGAGCAACAGCCCGAGTACCAACAAGGGCAAGGCGAGGTACATGACAAATAACTTCTGGTGAATGTAGCGCTGTGCCAGGAAAGGATGAATGATCAAGCGAAAGCGACCAACCGGCAGGCCGGTACGAAAGTCTTCGAAAGAAAACATGGAGGGCATGTGATCATCATGCCCCATGACGAATGATTGCTTCATTTGCATCCATCCTTATGCCGTTAAGTACGACGGGAAAGCTTGATTTCCTGTTGAAGAAACCATTATGCAGCGAAAAGCGTCATTGTGCGGCCTATTGCTGAATTTAATTAACAGCAATGCTTTTACAAATTGAGTTCGCTTCCATTCCCACGTAGAATCCACGCCTGCGCGGGTGTAGTTCAATGGTAGAACGAAAGCTTCCCAAGCTCTAGACGAGGGTTCGATTCCCTTCACCCGCTCCACTTTCGACAGGGCACCGCAAGAAAGGTGCCTGTTTTGTTATTTCCTTTTGTAAGCCCGCATGTCTGATCAAATCCCGGCCAATCAAGACGGCAAACCTCTGTTTTACGACCCCAGCGAACGACGCATACGCAGCTTTGTCACGCGTGCCGGCCGCCTGTCGACTGCGCAGGCGCGCGCGCTGGAACAGCTAGGACCGCAGTTCTGCCTGCCTTACGAAAAATCGGTGCTGGACCTGGACCAGGCTTTCGGACGGCAGGCGCCGACAGTACTGGAGATCGGCTTCGGCATGGGTGAAACCACTGCAAAGATTGCAGCCGGCATGCCCGACAAGAACTTTATCGGAGTCGAGGTGCACACGCCGGGCGTAGGCAGCCTCTTAAAACTGATAGGGGAAAACAGCCTGAGCAACCTGCGCATCATTCAGCACGATGCGGTGGAGGTGGTCACGCACATGCTGGCGCCCAACTCACTGGCCGGCATTCATGTATTCTTTCCCGATCGCTGGCACAAGGCACGCCATAACAAGCGCCGCCTGATTCAATCGCCGTTTGTCGCGCTGCTGGCCAGCCGCCTGGCGCCCGGCGGCTATCTGCATTGCGCGACCGATTGGCAGGATTATGCGGAACAGATGTTGCAGGTATTGAGCGACGAACCCTCGCTGCAAAACACCGCTGAGACTTATGCGCCACGTCCGGATTATCGTCCCGTGACCAAGTTTGAAAACCGTGGCGTGAAACTGGGCCACGGCGTATGGGATCTGGTCTTCACCAGACGTTAAGGCATTAAGCCTGCCCACCGGCAGGCCGCCCCCCGGACATCTCCGCACTGCCTATCCCTGTGCCGGAAAGACTGCGTGAAAACCCATTTCGCCCTACCAATCCGCTTCCGAGAATTTTCGGGTGGCACGCCGGGAAATATCGGCCCAGCCCAGCCTTTCCTCGCGTATCAGGCTGACCAGGCTGAGCGCCGGTAAAAGATTGTCAGGCACTGAATGCAGCCAGCTCTCGTATCAGCACAATGATGTCGCGTCCGTAAGTTTCCAGCTTCTTCTCGCCGATACCCGATATGGCTCTCAATTCATCCAGCGTAACGGGTTGCATGCGTGAAATCTCGCGCATGGTCGCGTCATGGAAGATCACGTAGGCCGGCACATTATGCAGACGCGCCGCTTCCGCCCGCCATTGCCGTAGCCGCTCAAAAATCACCTGTTCTGCTCCGGACAAATGGGCATCATCATCGCGACGAGGTCTGCCGGCCAGGCGTTTGGCCGGTTTCTGATAACGCCGCAGTTGCACCGCCTGCTCACCTCGCAACACCGGCCGTGCTGCTTCCGTCAGGCGCAGTGCGTTATAGGCCTGCGAATCGATGGTGACGAATCCCAGCGCAATGGCTTGCCGCAGCACTGCGCGCCACTCCGCTTCGCTGGTGTCCCGGCCAATACCGAAGGTGGTGAGCTTGTCATGCCGCCACTCCTTGACCTTGTCGGTTTCCATGCCGCGCAGCACGTCGATCACATGACCTGCGCCGAAATGCTGGTCGACCCGGTAAATAGTGGAAAGCAGTTTTTGCACCGCCACGGTGGCATCGAAGGATACCGGCGGCTGCAGGCAGGTATCGCAATTGCCACAGGGCTGGGCCGCCTGCCCAAAATAGGAAAGCAGATGCACACGCCGGCAGCCTATGGTCTCGCACAAACCCAGCATCGCATCCAGCTTGGAGCCCTGGACGCGCTTGTACTCTTCAGCGGCCTCGGATTCATCGATCATGCGGCGCTGCTGCACCACGTCCTGCAAACCGTACGTCATCCACGCGGTTGCTGGCTCGCCATCGCGTCCGGCGCGCCCGGTTTCCTGGTAATAGCCTTCCACGCTTTTCGGCAAGTCCAGATGCGCGACGAAGCGAACATCTGGCTTGTCTATGCCCATGCCGAAAGCAATGGTGGCCACCATCACGATACCCTCTTCGCGCAGAAAGCGCGCCTGATTCGCAGCGCGGATGTCGTTGTCCATGCCAGCGTGGTAAGGCAGCGCAGGAATGCCATGTTCATTGAGGAATTCCGCAGTCTCTTCGACTTTCCTGCGTGACAGGCAATAAACAATGCCGGCATCGCCCGCATGTTCCTGCTGGATGAAGTCCAGCAACTGCTGGCGGCCGTTGGCCTTCTCAACGATGTGATAACGGATGTTGGGCCGGTCGAAGGAGGAGACAAAATGGCGCGCCTGCTCCAGTTGCAGCCGCTCCACGATTTCCGCGCGCGTCTGTGCATCGGCCGTGGCGGTCAGTGCAATGCGCGGAATCTGCGGGAACAACTCGTGCAAGACCGACAGGCGTATATATTCGGGACGGAAGTCATGGCCCCACTGCGATACACAGTGTGCTTCATCGATGGCGAACAGGGAGAGCCTGGACGCTGCCAGCAAGTCCAGGCAGCGAGATGTCAGCAAACGCTCGGGCGCGATATACAGCAGGTCCAGGTCGCTGTTGCGCACCATGCGTTCTATGCGCAGCGATTCCTCGAAGGTCTGGGTCGAGTTCAGAAAAGCGGCGCGTACGCCGAGTTCGGCCAGCGCATCAACTTGGTTCTGCATCAGGGCGATCAAGGGAGAAATGACCACGCCCACGCCATCGCGCAGCAGGGCGGGTATCTGGTAACACAAGGACTTGCCGCCGCCGGTTGGCATCAGCACCAGCGCGTCGCCGCCTTGCGTCACCACATCAATGATCTCGGCCTGCGGGCCACGGAACGAGGGATAACCGAAAACGGTTTGCAGCAGATGCAGCGCTTGCGCGCTTGTTGAACTCATTTAACCACCCCAATCAACCCAACCGTAATAGGCGCTGAGGATGATAAAAAAGCCAAAGGCAATGCGATACCAGGCGAACAGGCTGAAGTCATGCTGGCTAATGTAGCGCAACAACCAGCGCACGCACAGGAAGCCAGACACAAAGGCCGATACACCCCCGACCAGGAACATAGGCAAATCTTCGAGGAAAAGGATGTCCCATGCTGTCCATACCGAATACACCGTTGCGCCGGTCAGCATGGGAATGGCAAGGAAAAATGAAAACTCGGTCGCTGCCGTGCGGGACATGCCGAAAAACAGGCCGCCAATAATGCTGGCACCGGACCGGCTGGTGCCCGGTATCAGCGCAAATGCCTGTGCACAGCCCACCTTGAGCGCATCCAGCATGGTGAGATCATCCACCGAATGGATGCGCACCCTTTCGGGCCGCGCCTTATACAATTTCTCGACCCAGAGTATGACCAGGCCACCGCCGACAAAACCCAAGGCCACAGGCAAGGGAGAAAACAGCTCGCCCTGGATTTGCTTGGCAAATATCAGGCCAATGATGATGGCCGGCATCGAGCCAACAACAATATTGAGAGCGAAGCGCCGGTCACGCGGGCGTGTAACGAACCCGGTGGTGACAGCTATGAGGCGTTCCCGGTATTGCCAGAATACGGCGAGCAAGGCACCGAGCTGGATGGCAATTTCAAAGACCCTGACTTTCGGGCCGGTGAAACCGAGCAGGCTGCCGGTCAGAATCAGATGCCCTGTGGAAGAAATCGGCAAAAACTCCGTGAGTCCTTCGACAATGCCCATGACCAGGGCATTAAAGGCAAGTGTTAAATCCATGAGCAAAAAGGTAGGGAATAAGCAACAAAAAACCCGCCGGCAGCGCTGCCCTGCGGGTTTTTCGCGATGAGCTGAAGCGTTATTTTACCGGTTCAAAGGTTACCACGAGTCCATTGTTACGCGTGGTAATTTTAGTCGGCGTGAAACTTGTGCCGGCATAACGGAATTTATCTTCTGTAAAAGTATAGAGGGGGAGATTGCGCAAGACTTCTTCGGCTAGCAAGTTGCCAATACGAACCACTTGCTGGCCATAACGATTGTCCAGACCTGGCATATTTAGATTTTCGACACGTGGCTCCGCCAGTACCAGTGCTCGCCGCTCACTATCGACTGTCAATCGCCCCGATACTGTAAAGCTCCCTGTCCATCCTTGTTTCAGGAAAGAGGGCGATATGCTTGCATCGACCGTGGTAAGGATACGATTGGTATCGGGCTGTAAGGACAATTTCGGATTACTTAAATGAATATCGAAAATTTCCAGGTAACGGCTGTTAAACGGGAAACGTTCCGCCATTTTTTCCTGAAGCAGGGCCAGTGGCACCTCGACATTACGCTGCCCGAACAGGCTGGCGCACGCACCCAGCAATACTACAGTCGTCAGTATCAGGCTTGCTCTCAGCTTGTATTTCATTACTCCTCCGTCAGGAAAGTAAGCGCGCATCGGGCTTTAATGGAAGTGTATCTTTCCAGCTCGCTGAGATAAAACAAGGCATGCTCGCGCTCGCCACCGCACATTTCCGCATCGGCTTGCAGGCTGGAACAAACGGCAGGGCGGGAAGGATGTCCGAAAATCCGACAGCGATTCTCTGCGTCAAGTTGCACACAACGCACCCCCGCAGGCTTGCCATTGGGCATGCCTGGAATGGGCGTGGAAATGGAAGGAGCGATACAGCAGGCACCGCAACCGGCGCGACACGCCGGCCTACTCATAACGCAAAGCCTGGATGGGCAACATCCGTGCCGCCTTGCGGGCCGGATACCAGCCGAAGAAAGCACCTATGGCTGCCGAAAATAGCGTGGCGACCACAATTGCCCTCACCGATAGCACTGCAGGCAAACCCGTGAGGACTGTCACCAGCCAGGCGCCCAGTGCTCCCATCGTGATCCCGATAGCGCCGCCGATCAACGACAGGGTCAATGCCTCAACCAGAAACTGCGTCAGGATATCGTTGGGCCGTGCACCGACCGCCATGCGCAAACCAATCTCGCGCGTGCGCTCGGTAACCGACACCAGCATGATGTTCATGATGCCGATACCGCCTACCAGCAATGAAATCGATGCCACTGCCGCCAGCAGACCGGTCATGACCTTGGAAGCTTCTTCCTGCGCAGCCAGCATTTCACTCAGGTTACGCACGGTGAACCCTTCCGGCTGTCCCGGCTGGGTACGCTGCCGCTGACGCATCAGGGCACGAATGTCTTCTTCCACCTGCGTCATACTGACGCCTTCCATCACCTTGACCGTGATGCTGCTGACACGCCGCAAGGTGCCCTGGGGATTGCCGAACAGGCGGTTGCGCGCCGTGGAGACCGGGATCAGGACGATATCGTCCTGATCCTGACCCATGATGTTATTCCCCTTGGGTTCAAGCACACCCACCACCGTGAATGGCACGTTGTTGATGCGCAGTATCTGCCCAACCGCATCAATGCTGCCATATAGCTGCTCTGCGACCGTGCGTCCGAGTATGGCCACCTTGGCTGACGTGGTAACTTCCGCCGGCTCGAAAATGCGTCCGTCGTATAGCGGCCACTCGCGTGCCACGAAGAATTCCGGCGTCACGCCCTGGACACTGGAAGCCCAGTTACTGCCTCCCGCGATCAATTGCCCGCTGCCCCGATACGTAGGCGCAGAGGCCTGCACGCCGTAAATCTCGCGGCCTATGGCCGTCGCATCATCTTCGGTCAGCGTATTGTTGGCGCCGATGGCCAGACGCACGCCGGAAGCGCTGGACGCCCCCGGCATGATCATGATCAGGTTGGAGCCCAGGCTCTTGATCTGAGATTCGATACGCGCCTGTGCCCCGCCACCGATCGCCACCATGATGATGACGGCTGCCACGCCGATCACGATACCCAGCATGGTCAGGCCGGTGCGCAGCATGTTCAGCCGCAAGGCATGCAGCGCAATGTGGAAAGTTGCCCATAAATTCATGACACCGCCTGTTCTGCTCTGCTCTGTGTCGGCGATGCGTTGAGTTCATCCGACAAGATATGACCATCACGGAAGGTAATGATGCGCGATGCATAGGCCGCCACATCGTGTTCGTGCGTCACCAGCACGATGGTGATGCCTTGCCGGTGCAGATCCTGCAGCAGGGCCATGACCTCGTAACTGGTCTGCGTATCCAGCGCGCCGGTCGGCTCGTCCGCCAGGATCAGCACAGGATCGTTCACCAGGGCACGCGCAATCGCGACGCGCTGCTGCTGACCGCCAGAGAGCTGGGAAGGATGATGACCAACACGCTCCGCCAGTCCCACCTGGCTCAGACGACGCAAGGCCTTTTCGCGCCGCTCGGACGCCGGCGTCCCGGTATATAAAAGGGGAAGCGATACATTGTCCAATGCCGAGGTACGGGGCAGCAGGTTGAATTGCTGAAACACGAAACCTATGCGTTTGTTACGTATTGCCGCCAGCTTGCCCTGATCGAGCTGCGCGACATTTTCACCTGCCAGCAGGTAATCGCCGGAACTCGGCACATCAAGACAACCCAGCAGGTTCATGAAAGTGGACTTACCGGAACCGGAGGGGCCCATGATGGCCACGAACTCTCCGGCCTCGATAGACAGGGAGATGTCGCGCAATACCGGAACGTCGCCGGCTTCCATGCGATAACTCTTGCTGAGATGACGGGTTTCTATCAGTGCCATAAGACTCCCCTGCTTAGAACATCCGCATGGGCGGGCGATTCTGCGCACCTCTCGCATTATCCGGCGCTGCACCGCCTGTACCGGTTACTATCGGCATGCCTTCATCCAGGCCTTCAGCGCGCACTTCTGTCGATATGCCATCCGTCAGGCCCAGTTCGACTTCTTTCTCGACCAACTGCCCCCGGGCATCCAGCAGATAGATACGCCCGCGTGTGACTGTTTCACGTCCTTGCGCACGGGCAGCCCCCTCGCGCCCGGAGCTACGACGCTCTCCATCTGTGCCATTTTCGGGACGCGGAGACTGCGAGCGCGGAGCAGGTGCCGTAGCACCAGCGTTAGCGGCAGACGGCGGACGGAAACGCAAGGCTGCGTTGGGTACTTTTAATACATCGTCGCGCTGATCGATGACGATGCGCACATTGGCCGTCATGCCCGGCAACAGGATGCGGTCCGGATTCTGGGCGCTCACCTCCACCATGTAAGTCACCACATTGGATACCGTCTGCGCCGACTTGCGAATCTGCCTGACCTCGCCGAAGAAGCGTTTCCCGGCAAAGGCATCCACGGTAAAGCTGGCTTTCTGTCCCGGCTGTATGCGGCCGATTTCCGCTTCGTCCACAGCCACTTCCACCCGCATGTCTGCCAGATTCTCGGCAATGATGAAGAGCTCGGGTGCCTGCAAGCTGGCTGCCACGGTTTGCCCGGCTTCCACGCTGCGCTTGACCACGATGCCATCGAGCGGCGCGGTAATCACGGTGCGCTCCAGATCCACGCGTGCCTGCGCCAGCGCGGCTGCCCGCTGCTTAACCCCTGCCTGCGCATTGCCGGCACTGGCTTGCGCCACCTGCAATTGAGCTTTCGCAGCGCGCACCTGTTCACGCTGGGCTTCATAAGCGGCCTGTGCGGTGTCGCGTTCTGCGGCGGAAATAAAACCTTTCTGCATCAACTCCTGCTTGCGGTCCAGCGCGCGCTTGGCTTCCGCCAGGTTCACCTCCGCCTGCGCAACCTGGGCGCGCTGCACACTCATGGATGCCTGCTGCATGGCCAACTGGGCACGTGCCGAATCCAGATCGGCCTGCGCTTGCTGCACCCGGTGCTCATAGGATTGGGGGTCCAGGCGGGCAATGACCTGGCCACGCTTGACTTCGCTGTTGTAATCCACCAGGACTTCCTTCAACTGGCCGGATACCTGAGAACCCACCTGCACCGAAACCACAGGATTCAGGGTGCCGGATGCCGCAACCGTTGCCACTATGCTCCCTTTTTCAATCAGCCCTGTGCGATATTGGGGGGCAGCCTCTCCCTGCTGCCAGAAATAGATTGCCACTGCGGCGGCCACCGCCAGCAGCAGTCCGCCCCCTATTCCTGCTTTCCATTTACCCATTCCTGCCATACCTTTCCTAGAAAACTGCTTATTTGCAAATAAAAGACTGACTTGAAAGATCCGCTTCTGCGGTGCCTCTCCCCACTTCCATTTACAAGGTTTATGACCTCCCGATTTTACTTACCCACTGTTTCTGCCATGTTTCAGCCTGAAAATCTGCCGACACACTCGGGAAATACAAAGCCGCTACATTACCCATTCCGCTTGCCTGAAGGTGAAATTTCCGGGCTATTAATAAGACCTTCTCGTGAAAAAGCCTGAAAAACCGGCTGAAATCCGGAAATAAGGCGGAAAGTTGACTGCAGTTTGCTAGAATTGCTTTCTGCTCATCCAACTACTTTTTGTTTGAAATATGAACACGGAACAAGCTCGCTATAACATGATTGAACAGCAGATCCGCACCTGGAACGTGCTGAATCCTGAGGTTCTCGATCTGCTGAATGTGGTCAAGCGCGAAGCCTTCGTGCCCGCCGCGTATCAAAGCCTGGCTTTCATGGATACCGAAATTCCGCTGCCTTGCGAAGCCAACATGCTGGCGCCCAAGATGGAAGCCCGCCTCCTGCAAGAAGCTGAAATCAAACCGACCGACAATGTGCTGGAAATTGGCGCTGGCTCTGGCTACATGGCTGCCTTGCTCGCTCATCAGGCAAAACATGTCACCACGGTAGAAATCGAACCCGCGCTGGCCGCGATGGCGGAGAAAAATCTCGCCAATTACGGCATCAAGAACGTGGACGTGGTACTGGGTAACGGTGCCAGCGGCTGGCAAGGCTCCGGCCCGAATGCCGCGCCTTATGATGCCATCATCATCTCCGGTTCGCTGCCGGTATTGCCGGAAGCTTTCCTGCAGCAACTCAAGATCGGCGGCCGCCTGCTGGCGATTGTCGGTACGGCACCCGTGATGGTCGCTCAGAAAATCACCCGCCTGTCCGACGTGTCTTTTGAAACCGTGAACATGTTCGATACGCTGGCTACGCCGCTGCGCGAGGCACAAGCGCCTGGACAATTCAAGTTCTGAGGAAATCGCATGCAACAAATGTCCGCGCAACAGGTTGCCGATTGGCTCGCCGACCCGTCGCGCGAACAGCCGGTGCTGCTGGATGTGCGCGAGCCCGGGGAATATCAGATCTGCCATATCCCCGGTTCACGCCTGATGCCCATGCAAACCGTACCGGCCCAACAAACCGATCTTGACCCGGATGCGCCTGTCGTCTGCATCTGCCATCACGGCATGCGCAGCATGGCAGTCGCCGCTTTTCTCGAAAAGAACGGTTTCACCCATGTCATCAATATGACTGGCGGCATCGATGCCTGGGCACGACAGGTCGACCCCCATATGCCGAAGTATTAACAGGGCAAGACAAAGCTGTTTTGATGGAGAAGTAGATGCGTAAGACTGTAGTCGCAATGCTATTGGCCTGCACCGGCCTGTTATCGCAGGCACAGGCGGCAGACCTGTTGCAGGTGTATCAACAAGCTTTGGCGAATGACGCAGTTATTGCTGGCGCACGTGCATCGCTGGCGGCAGGCGAAGAAAAAGTCATCCAGGGCCGGGCCGGATTACTCCCCACCCTGAACCTGAGCGCCAGCCGCAGCCGTACCGAAGTACAACAGCAAAATCGCGAATTCGATAGCAAAGGCTATACCCTGTCCCTGTCACAACCCCTATTACGTCTTGCGAATTGGGAAAGCTATCAGCAGGGAAAGCTACAGACTGAAGTCAGCGTCGCTCAATACGGTCAAGCCCAGCAGGACCTGATCCTGCGTGTTGCGCAGGCTTATTTCGATGTACTGATCGCGGAAGACACGCTCTCTTCCCTCTTGTCGGAGAAAGAAGCCACCAGCGAACAGCTTGCTTCTGCCAAGCGCAACTTCGAAGTCGGCACCGCCACCATCACCGATACCTATGAAGCCCAGGCACGCTACGATCTGATCATTTCCCAGGAGCTCGCTGCCAGGAATAATCTCGCCATTGCACGTACTGCGCTGGAACAGATTACCAGCACGCCGGTGGATGAACTCGCCTCCCTGCGCACCAACGTGGAATTGCACGGCCCGCAACCGGAACAGATCGATTCCTGGGTCAACAATGCGCAATCCGGCAACTATTCAGTGGTAGCGCAGGGATTAAGCCTGGAAATCGCCCGCCGTGAAATTCGCCGCAATCGCGCAGGCCATGCACCGACGGTGGACCTGGTAGCCAGCCGTAGCTATTCCGACCAGACTCAGCTCAGCACCGACCCATTTTCAGGAAGCGGAAGCGGCACACGTAATTCCATCGGCCTGCAACTCAATATTCCCCTGTTCTCCGGTTTTTCCGTCAATAGCCGGGTCAATGAGGCTATCGCCCTCGAGGAAAAAGCGCGCGCCGACCTGGAGAATGCCCGCCGCACGGCGGCACAAGCTGCCCGCCAGGCCTACTTCAGCGTCACCTCTGGCCTGAGCCAGATCAGGGCCTTGCAAGCAGCTGAAGCCTCCAGCCGTGCTGCCTTGGAAGCCAATCAGCTCGGCTATCAGGTGGGTGTTCGTATCAATATCGACGTGCTGAACGCACAACAGCAATTATTCATTGCCCGCCGGGATCTGTCGCGCGCGCGTTATGAAACCTTGCTCAATAGCTTGCGATTAAAAGCCGCGGCCGGCATCCTGACCGAGGTGGATATTCATCACATCAACGATCTGCTTGCCTATACCGGAACACGGCCGCAATAAGCCGCATTTATGCTCCCCTCACATGGCGCCAAACGGGCGCCATTTTCTTTTTCCGGCTCCCCTCTTTCATGGCTTTGCTTGAGGAGGTGACAACGCCCAGAACAGGCGTGCCCTGTTGCGTCGGAGAAGCCGGATAACTGGCCCACCTTGTCCCCCCTGCCACTTCTTGCCATTTATTTATCCTCCCCTCCACACTTGCCTCACATCAATCAATATGTTTTAATGCCAATCGTTCCTATTGCAATCATTTGCATTCTACGAGACTTGTTCTCATCTCTTCCCTTTGGGGCTGCTGTACTCGCCTCCGGCGATCTCCGCGTTTCCTTGCGTAGTTAGCACTGGCTTCTCATGAGCTGGTCATGCAGTGTTTTGCCAAATCGATCAGCGATTCGCACTGGTGAATGCTTCAGAGAACAAGCCATAGACTGCTCATCACATCAAGGAGTCAACATGACATTACGTATTGGCATAATCGGCGCCGGCCCCAGCGGCCTGGCGCAATTGCGAGCATTCGAATCTGCCATGGAAAGCATCAAGGACGACCTATCGCTGGTCTGCTTTGAAAAACAGTCCAACTGGGGTGGATTGTGGAATTACACCTGGCGCACTGGCCTGGATGAACATGGCGAGCCTGTGCATGGCAGCATGTATCGTTATCTGTGGTCGAACGGCCCGAAAGAAGCGCTGGAGTTTGCCGATTACTCCTTCGATGAACACTTCGGCCGGCCCATCCCCTCCTATCCGCCGCGCGCCGTGCTGTTCGATTACATACAGGGACGCATGAAACGCAACGACTTGCGCCAGTACATCCGCTTCAATACCGTTGCCCGCTGGGTGAGCTTCGATGAAAGTTCGCAGACTTTCACCGTCACCGCGGAAGATCTGAAGACCCAGCAGACTTACAGCGAAACTTTCGACTATCTCGTGGTTGCAACCGGTCACTTCTCCACGCCCAACCTGCCGTATATCGATGGTCTGGACAGTTTCCCGGGCACGGTCATGCATGCGCACGATTTCCGCGGTGCGGACCAGTTCAAGGGCAAGGACCTACTGCTGATTGGTGGCAGCTATTCGGCGGAAGACATCGGGGTTCAGTGTTACAAGCATGGCGCCCGTTCCGTCACGATCAGCTACCGCTCGGCTCCCCTGGGATTCAAGTGGCCCAAGGGCATGTCCGAGGTGCCGCTGGTCAGGCGTTTTGAAGGCCATACCGCCCACTTTCAGGATGACACACAGAAGAACTTCGATGCGGTCGTGCTGTGTACCGGGTACCAGCACAAATATCCTTTCCTGCCAACCGAACTACGCCTGCAATCCCATAACTGCCTATATCCACGCGGCCTGTACAAGGGCGTGGTATGGCAGGCTCAGCCCCGGCTTTTTTATCTGGGCATGCAGGATCAGTACTACACCTTCAACATGTTCGACGCACAAGCATGGTTGACACGCGATATCATGCTGGGCCGCATCGCCTTGCCGGATGCCGAAACCCGTAAGGCGGACATCAAAGC
>JAEZLB010000073.1 GCA_023435945.1 Pseudomonadota bacterium
GGATTGAATCGCCTACTTGGGGAGGGGGAGGTGTCACAGGGACTTGCCAGCATGTGGAAGGAGAAAGTCCATCCCGATGATCTGGAACGAGTGATCTCGGAATTTCAGAAAGCAAAGCAGGAAGAAACGCCCCTCTATGAGTGCGAATTCCGGTTGCGTGATCGCGAAGGACAATGGCGCTGGATATGGGCGCGCGGTGTGATCGTGGAACGTGATGCCGAAGGCAAGCCGTTGACCATGACCGGCACCTTGTCGGACATTACCATGAGCAAAGAGTCTGCGGATTTGGCCTGGCGTCATGCGAATCTGGATGCGTTGACCGGCTTGCCCAATCGCCGGTTTTTCTTCGAAAAACTGGAGAATGAACTGATGCACCTGACGCGCACCGGACAGTTGCTTGCCCTGCTGTTCATCGATCTGGATGGCTTCAAGATGGTCAACGATACCTTGGGTCATGAGGCTGGTGATGTATTGCTCAGGGAAGTGGCACATAGACTCCAGGACTGTGTGCGCCAGACCGATACGATCGCCCGTCTCGGAGGAGATGAATTCACACTGATTCTTACTGGCCTGGATGATTTCAATCACGTCGAGTTGATATGTCAGGAAATCCTGACAGCGCTTAACGAACCTTTCTACCTGAATAAGGAGAGCGCTTATATTTCAGCTAGTATCGGCGTCACGCTCTATCCTGTAGATGCCAGCAACGCCGAAGACCTGATCCGCAAAGCAGATCAGGCCATGTATGCGGCCAAGCATGCCGGTAAAAACCAGTTTCATTACTTCACCCGGGAAATGGATGAACGGGCGCATCGGCGCCTGCAGATTATCAATGAATTGCGCAAGGCGATCAGAGAGCAGCACCTGACTGTGCATTATCAGCCGATACTGGATCTGACGAATGGTCAGGTGTGGAAAGCCGAAGCCCTGCTGAGGTGGACACATCCGGTATGGGGAGAGGTCCCCCCGGCCCAGTTCATTCCTCTGGCAGAAGAGGCGGGCCTGATCAATACCCTGGGCAACTGGGTTTTCAGAGAGGCGGCATTGTGCTGCAAGCGCTGCATCGAGCAGGCCGGCCATGCATTTCAGATGGGCATCAACAAGTCGCCGATGCAATTCACGACGCGAGAAGCCGACGGCAACTGGTTGCAGTTTCTCGAGGAAATTGGTCTGAATGGCAGCAGCATTTCCATTGACATTACCGAGGGTGTATTGCTTCGTTCTAACGCAGCGGTGGGCGACAAGCTGCAGAGTTATCGTGCCGCGGGCATGGAACTGGCGTTGGATGATTTCGGCACCGGATATTCATCCATGGTCTATCTGCTCAAATTCCAGATCGATTATGTAAAAATAGATCAGTCCTTCGTGAGGGAGCTGGCGCCTGACAATGATTGTCGTGCCATTGCCGAAGCCATCATTACCATGTCGCACAAGCTGGGAAAAAAGGTCATCGCGGAAGGCATAGAGACACGCGAGCAGTTGGAGATACTGCTGAAGGCCGGTTGCGACTATGGGCAGGGATTTTTGTTTTCGAGAGCAGTGCCTGCGGATCAGCTGTTTGCCATGATAGGTCCGGACAAACAATTCATCACCGCAGGCCTGTCGCATGCGTAAAAGTGAACTTTACACGCCGATCGCAGCACCGTCGGAGCGGGGATCGGTTGCGCCTTCTATCATGCCATTGGGGTGAACAGCGACCGCGCCTGCATGACCCATCATGTCGGTATAGTCAGGAACGCATTCCACATCGTGACCAGCTGCTTTTAGCTGCTCAATCAATTCGGAGGGGAAGCGCCCTTCCAGCTTCAGGTTGGTGGATGCGGCGCCCCAGGTGCGCCCCAACAGCCAACGAGGCGCGGTAATTGCTGCTTGCATATCCTGCTTGAACAATACATGGCGCGTGAAGACCGCTGCTTGAGTTTGTGGTTGGCCTTCGCCGCCCATATTGCCATAGGCTAGCGTGCGGCCATCGTTCAGACGTGCCAATGCCGGGTTCAGTGTATGGAATGGCAGTTTTCCTGGCTCCAGCGCATTCGGGCCATCGTCCAGCGTGAAGCTGGCGCCACGGTTTTGCCAGATGATGCCGGTATCGGGTACAACGATGCCGCTGCCGAATTCCCAGAAGACGCTTTGAATGAAGCTGACAACGCGGCCGTCCTTGTCGGCGGCCCCCATCCAGATGGTATCACCGGGTTTTGCAGGGTGCGGCCACGGAGCCGCTTGATCCGGGTTGATGTGCGCGGCTTCCTGATCCAGTTGTGCGGCCGTCAGCCAGGATTGCGGATCGGCAGACATGTAAGCAGGGTCGGTAACGTGGGCATTACGCAGGATGAACGCACGCTTGGTTGCTTCAACCAGTCCGTGCACATGGGCGAAGCCATCTGCTTCCTTGACGCCCAGGCGCTCGAACAGCGCGAGGATCATCAGCGAGGAAATACCTTGTGTCGGTGGAGGCAGGTTGTATACACGACCTACGTTCAACTCGACTGAAAGCGGTGCGACAGGCTTCGCACGATAGGCTTCAAGATCGGCCAGTCGCAGCGGGCTGCCCAGTTTTTCCAGGCCGTTTGCCAGGGTGCGGGCGATGTCGCCGCGATAGAAGTCATCCAGGCCGGCCGCCGTCAATTGAGACAGCACTGCTGCCAGTTCAGGCTGGCGCAGGATGTCGCCAATCGCGGGCACGCCATTGGGAGCAAAAATGTTCTTGAATCCTGGCTGGGGCGAGAGTTCGGCCCATTTGGATTCGGTGAGTTCTGCCTGCGAGCGGGTGACCGGCACACCGGCTTTGGCGTGATGGATGGCATCGGCCAGCAGGCGCGAGAGTGGCAGCGGTTTGCCCCAGGAACGCGTTGCTTCCAGTGCTGCCGACCAGCCGCCGATGGTGCCGGCTACCGTCAGCGCAGCTTTCGGCCCGCGCGAAGGGATGGCGTTAACGCCGAGTTGCCTGTAGAAGTCTTTGCTGGCCAGCCGGGCTGCGGGGCCGCAGGCCTGAATGGCGATCGGTTCTTTGCCGGGTTCACTGATCAGCCAGAAACCATCTCCCCCAATACCATTCATGTGGGGGTAGACAACTGCGATGGTTGCTGCAGCAGCGACCATCGCTTCGACAGCGGTGCCACCTTCTTTCAGAATAGCGGCGCCTGCCTGGGCTGCGAGGTGATGGGGTGCGGTCACCATGCCACCAACGCAGGTCTTGCTCGTTAACATACACTCTCCTGTTTCTGATTGATGCAAACTTCTTTACCGCCCTGAGCGACCTATTGCCAAGCTGGTTTTCAAGCATCGGATCAGCGAAACCAGGCAATGTCGTACAGTTGCGAATAATCGGCAGTGTACGACATTACCCGTAATCTGACACGTCAGATTGATCGTTTTTACCAGCCGATCACCTCCGGTAACCAGGTGGCAATGCGGGGGAAGAAATACACTAAAGTCAGTGTGAGGCCTTGCATCGCAAGGAAGGGAATAACGCCTATATATATATCCTTGGTCGACACTTCCGGTGGTGCCACGCCTTTCAGGTAGAACAGTGCCCAGCCAAATGGCGGTGTCAGGAAAGATGATTGCAAGTTAATCGTAATGAGCATCGCCAGCCAGACCGGGTCCACGCCATAAGCGAGCATGATGGGCAGGAAGAGCGGCACGGCGATATAACTGATTTCGATCCATTCCACAAAGAAGCCGAGCACGAAGATCAGGAACAGCATGAACCAGATTGTAGTACCCACGCCGCCCGGCAACCATGCGAACATATCTTCGATCAATGCCTCACCCTGCAAGCCGCGGAATGCCAGGGCAAATACCTGGGCGCACATCAGGATGAACATCATCATTGCTGTGATTTTTGTGGAATCGCGCGTCACTTCCACCAGCGTCTTGAACGTGAAGCGCCGCAAGATCACCGTCACCAGAATGGCGCCCAATGCCCCCATCGAAGCAGCCTCGGTCGGCGCTGCAATGCCGCCGACAATGGAACCCAATACCGCAATCACCAGTAGCGTCGGAGGAACGACAACCTTGAGAAAGCGCATCGCCAGTTCTTTGGAGGAGACGCTGTCGCGCTCTTCCTGCGGAACAACCGGCATCAACTCCGGACGAAACCAGCCGAGAATGAGAAGGAAGATGACGTAAGTGGCAGCTAAGAGCAAGGAAGGAAACACTGCGGCGGCAAACAATGTACCGACCGACAATTGCATGATGTCGGCCAGCAGGATCAGGATCAGGCTGGGAGGTACGATCTGCCCGAGACACCCGGATGCGCAAATAACACCACACGCCAGACTCTTGTTATAGCGCCGTTTAATCAGCGTCGGTAATGTCAGTAAACCCAGTGGGATGACAGTCGCGCCGACGATGCCGGTCATGGCGCCCATCAGCACCCCGAACAGTACGATGCCCACAGCCATGCCACCACGAACACGGCCTGCTAAATGGCCGATTACATCTAGCAGGTCATCGGCTAGCCGTGATTTCTCAAGCATCACGCCCATGAAAATAAAGAGTGGAATCGCCAGCCATTGATAACCGGTTGCTATGCCAAAAAGGCGGGCGGGCAGCAGGTTGAATAAGGTGGTACCAAATCCTAAGGCGCCGAATCCAAAACCTACCGTGGCCAGGGAAATGGCAACAGGAATGCCGGCCATCAGCATAAAGAAAAAGCCGACCAGCATGAGTACTGCCAGGACTTCGAGTTCAAACATGATCGGCCTCACTTTCTTCGCTCTGGTTCATATGCAGGCGTAGCAGTGCTGCCAGGCTTTGCAGGAATAAAAGGAAGAAGCCGACAGGAAGTAAGGCTTTAATCGCCCAGCGGAAAGGCAGGCCACCGGGGTCGGAAGAAATTTCGTTAATCGACCACGATTGCTCTACATACTTCAGCGATAACCAGATAATGATGGTGGCAATCGCCATCTGCAGCAGGTACGTGATGCTGTCGACGAGGAATTTGGTGCGAGGGGAGAAGCGGGCATAAAAGATGTCGACGCGCACGTGTCCATCTTTTAAGAGGGAATAACTCATGCCGAACAACACCAGCACACCTAACAGATGCCATTCCAGCTCCTGAGCCCAGACGGCACCGATATTGAGGGTATAGCGGAGTATCACATTGCATGTCATCAGCGCGATGATGGCCAGGGCCACCCAGCAGGTGGCCCGGCCAATCACGTCTATGACACCCTCGATAGACCTGACGGTCAGTACTTGGGCTTTGTTGGTCATAGATGCGCCTTATGGTAAGGACTGAACCGTATTGTGGTAAGCGGCCTCGCTATACTTGGACCACGCGTCGTACTTGGCCTTGTAGGCCATGTACGAGTCATGGACCTTCTTGGTCAGCGGATCTTTGGCGATGGCTTCGGCCAGCACCTTGTCGGTTTCCTTGCGCAATGCGTCGACGACGGTATCCGGCAAGGGACGGGCCATTACTCCCTGGTTGTTGACCAGGTCATGCATGGCTTCAGCATTGTTGCGCTGGCACCAGGCTTCGCTGATCACATTGCAGGCTGCTGCAGCATTGGTGACGATAGCCTGCAAGTCTTTTGGCAGCTTTTGCCACGCCGCCTTGTTAATGAGGAGTTCGGAAACGGTGGACGATTCGTGCCAGCCGGTGGTGTAGTAGTACTTCGCCGCTTTTTGCAGGCCCAGCTTGCGATCCTGGAAGGGACCGACGAATTCAGCGGCATCGATAACGCCACGTTCCAATGCGGGGAAGATTTCGCCACCGGGCAGAAACTTCACGTCCACGCCGAGGTTCGCGTAAACCTTGCCGGCCAGGCCGGGAATGCGCATCTTCAAGCCCTTGAGGTCTGCGACCGACTTGATCTCTTTCTTGAACCAGCCTGTCATCTGCACACCGGTATTCCCGCAAGGCAGGGCAACCATGCCGAATGGTGCATACACTTCATTCCACAGATCGATGCCGCCGCCGTCGTACAGCCAGCCATTCATGCCCTGAAAGTTCAAGCCGAAAGGCACGGCAGTGAAATACTGGGCGGCGAAGGTCTTACCGGTCCAGAAGTAGCTGTTAGCGTGGTTCATCTCCACCGTGCCGGAGCGTACTGCATCGAAACCTTCCAGGGCAGGGATCAGTTCACCCGCACCATACACCTGGATGCGCAGGCGGCCTTCGGACATTTCATTGATGCGCTTTGCCAGGTCGGTTGCACTGCCGGGGCCATCCATATAAAACGGAGAACCCTTGGCATAGGCACTGGTCATTTTCCAGGTGAATTTCTGCTGCGCCGAGGCGATGGAAGGGAAAGCGAGTCCTGCACTTGCAACACCAGCCGCTACGCTACCGGCCATGAACTTACGTCTGCTGTTTTGCATGGTCAACTCCAGAAGTGGAAATACGTTAAAGGAACGAATTCACTGCGCGTTACCAATCTGCAATACATGTGCCATGTCAGATTAGGTCATTTATTCTGGATAGGCCAATACTTTTTGCTAAATTTGCTCAATTTTGGTGATTTTGTGTACAAATGGCGGCAGGCAGCAATAATTTGGTGCAGGGAAGTGGAGTGATTTTGGTGAAAAATGTTGCTGATTAAGGTGAGCAACGGAGGAGAAGGAGAAAATCCTGCCTTTCCTTCAGGCAGGGATCTTCTTCATTCTTGTGAAAGGGCGTTCTGATTTGTTTCAATGTAACCAGAGGGGTAATTTAAAGACTGCCCATGAATCGCATGGTCTTTCGCGTGTATTCCTCGACATAATCAAGCAGTTTGTCTGATGCCTGCCGGGCTTTTTTCTCGTCGTTGGCGGCAATGGCACGGGCGATATTGGCGTGCAGGCCCGCCACCTTGGGCAGATCGCCGAAGCGCTTGAAATGCAAATACCAGAAGCGCCGGGTCTGGGCTTCGATAGGAGCGAGCGCATAAGTGACGTACTTGTTCTGTGCAGTCTCTACCAGCAGTTGATTGAACTCCCGGTCAGCCCCAATAAAGATGCTGTCGTCATTCTGGCGGGCTGCGGCATCGAATGCTTCCGCCAGTTTTTCGAACTGTTTGCGCTGCATATCGAGCGCCAGGCGCGCCGCGCGGCCTGCGGTGATTTTTTCCAGTTCTCGGCGGACTTCGATCAGGTTCAGTTGGTCGCTCACCTCGATCTCTGAAACGATAACGCCTGAACGCGGAACGATCTTGACGTAGCCCTCTATCGCCAGGCGCTGCAACGCTTCGCGTATCGGCGTACGGCCGAATCCCAATGTGCGATTGAGCGCCTTTTCAGAGATCTTGCTGCCCGGCGGGAGTTTCAGCGTCACGATCATCTCTTCCAGAGTGCGATAGGCCAGCTTGGCCTGATTCTCCCCGCCGCTCTCCAGTTCCGAGCGCAAGGCGTCGACCTGTTCTTCTGTAATCATGTTTGACCTGCAGGTAGTGGCTATTCCGGAAGGGCTCAAGGAAGAAAGGCCCGGAACGCATCCTTGAATTATAGAGACGCTATTTTTACCGGCAAAGTATTTCTTTCGTACTGAGTCCTGCATACGGCGACTGAAATGGGCGGTACATCACGAAGCCGGATGAAACGTCAAGCTTGTTGACGGCTTAGGATTTTATTCCGGAACTTGAAAAATTCTCTTCGCTCCAACTGAAAAAGAATGGCAATAGCTATTCAACTTCAGTCCGGTTACCGGGTCCTATAAATTTCTACAAAAAAGGAGTACGCCTATGAAAAAGAAAATCATCGTCATGGCCCTGACCTCTGCGTTGGCCATCCCCTTTGCATCGACTGCCATCGCACAAGCTGACAATAGCAGCGGCGCTTCAGCGTCATCGCCGCAGGCGTCGAAGAAGCGGGAACAACGTAACGATATG
Source organism: Pseudomonadota bacterium (assembly GCA_023435945.1). Classification (GTDB taxonomy): domain Bacteria; phylum Pseudomonadota; class Gammaproteobacteria; order Burkholderiales; family Burkholderiaceae_D; genus JAEZLB01. The sequence goes on from JAEZLB010000073.1 coordinate 7,815, forward strand.
CGTGCCAGCGAACTGTTGGGAAAGAGCGTGCGTAACAAGGAAGGCAAGGATCTCGGCAAGGTCGAAGACGTGCTGGTCAGTATGAATTCCGGACGCGTGCAATACACGGTACTTTCTTTTGGTGGTTTCCTCGGCGTGGGCGATAAATTCTTCGCAGTGCCGCTGGAGGCCTTTGATCGCAGCCAGCAGCGCGACCATCTGGTGCTTAATGTCAGCGAAGAGCGCCTGAAAAATGCGGAAGGCTTTGATAAAGATAAATGGCCTAATTACCGAGAGGATCCCAGCTTCTTCGACAAAGTGAGAAATACCTTCGGCACCGAGGCCAGCCGGGATGAAACACGGGATGGCTATAAGCAGACCATGCGATTGTCGGAGTTATTGGGCGAGGATGTGAAAGATAGGCAGGGGCGTGATATCGGGGAAGTCGAAGATATCGTGGTCGACATGGGGCGTGGTCGCATTTCCTATGTGGCGCTGGATTTCGAGGCACCCGGTGACAGCGAAGACCGACTGATTCCGGTGCCGATGAAGGCATTATCGGTAGTGAAGGACGGCGGAGACGATATCGTCCTGAATATTGACAGAGACCGGCTGGACCAGAAGCGAGGCATTGATCCCAAGAACTGGCCCAAGCTGAATGATCGCGAGTATCAGAGCACCATGGACCGCTACTTCACTTCGCTCGAGGACTACACCCAGATGGGCTGGGAGCAGCGGGGGAAAACCTCTGGTGAGTCGGGAGAGGGAGGCCGGACTAACGCTGAGAAAGATGTGAGTTCCATGACGGGACCGACTCAGCCTCGTTCCGCCGATGACACGACGAACCGGCTGCGCCAGAACTGATCGGGCGATAAGCGGCAGTACGCAATAAATGGGGGCACATGCCCCCATTTTTCATGTTGACATGCCTCTGCGAGAGTCGAAAAGAAAGCGGGGAAACTGAAGCGGGCGTCGAATCAGCGGAAGGCAAGCGGCACTATAAACAGTAGGATGGTTCCCGTGAATGTAGTTCTGCGTGAGGAGGTTGGATTACAGGGGCGAGTATTCGATGACATTGAAGGGCAGGCTGCTGATGCTTGCCTTACTGCTCAAATGCCTGGCCGGTGCATTGGCTGTATTGCTGATTTTGCAGGCAACATAGTCGTGCTAGGTTGCACTGGCAGGATTGGCGCCCTGGTTTCCTGCTGTTGTGCTGATGGCGCATGTGTTCGTCGGTACTTCACAGCCGGTTACTGGACGGCAGATGATTGCCTTGTTCGGTTCCGTGGCACTGATGCCTTTGCGGCCTATCTGTTGGCTGTCTACGGATCGAGAACACGGTTGTCATTGCTGGCGCAACGCTGGTCTGTGCAAGCCTGGCGTGGAGGCGGCAGGGATGACAGCGTTATGATGGTGTGTTCATCTGAGAGTGCGTGAGCTTGCCTGATCACGCCTTCAGTGGCTATGTAGGCTTCCTTCCTTTTTTCCTGTAACCAAAGGCGTTCTTTTTTTTCGGAAAAGCGGGGAGGCTGCTGTGGAATGATTGCTCTGCATCGCAGCGACGTTCAGGGTGGGGCAGAGATGCCCTCCGTAATCCGCTTGGACATCCCTTCAAGTAAAAGAAAAAGCAGGCATGCATTGCAACATACCCGCTTCGCTTTCAAGAACAGCGGCACTTCCTGAAAAAGATTCGGTAATCCGCTGCAGTAATAACGATTACAGGCTTACTGATCTTTAGGCCTGTTGATGTCCACATCCGGGACTTCCACGCGTTTTTCTTCCATGCGGACCGTCGGAACATTCACGATCTTTTCTTCTTTCTTTACATCGACATCCGGAGTATCGATATTGTACTTGGGCATATCAACCCTTGCTTCCTGAGTCTGTTCAACTTCGTACTTCGGCAGATCAACATTGCCTTCCTGGGTTTTTTCAACATCACAGGCTGCCAGGCCGGCAGCAAGCAGAATCGCAGTCGTTACGGAAAGAGATTTTTTAAACATAGGACCTCCTTGTATAAGTTAGAGATGAACCCGTTTATATACAGGGTGTTTTCATTGGCTTTGTACACCTTAGGACTGCCAGGAAAGATCAAAAGTTTTAACGGGCTTGTTAGAAGTTGTAACGCCAGGGCTCGCCTTTTCGCACAACAGTAGTAAGTCCAGCCGGGAAATTTGAAACAGTTTGTTGCGGTAGACAGGGCGCGCTTCTGTTATGAAGCGCGCACTTCGCCTGGCAGGATGAAGGCGTGCTTAACGGAAGCAGAGCATCGCGATTGCGGTGAGCGCGAGCACGCAGCAGAAGAGCATGCGCAACCGATTCGGTGGCAACTTGTGAGCAAGGCCTACACCCCAGCTGATACTGAGCATGCCGCCCAGTGCGAGAGGAATACCGATGTGCCAGTTCACATACCCGGCGTGCGCATAACTGCCCAGCGCTACTACCGCGCCGGGAACGACCAGTGCAAGGGCGATTCCCTGGGCTTTTGTTTGCGACATGCGAAAGAAAGTGACCAGTACCGGTACCACTACTAAACCGGCACCCACGGTGAATATGCCTGACATGCCTCCGCTGACGAGACCGAGCAGGGGCAGTGCCTTGGAGGATTCGAACTCGTCGCTCGAATCCTTGGAGATTGAAATAGTCCTGCTGTGCGTGGAAGGGCGTATGCCGAAAAAGATGGCCAGGGCCAGTAGGAAACTGGCGAATGCCATGTGAAGTACCTCGGCATCGAGGAAAAAGG
>JAEZLB010000074.1 GCA_023435945.1 Pseudomonadota bacterium
CGCTGCCGCAAATTGATGCGTCTGCTTGTTTTATGCGAAAATCCACGCCACTTTGGACGGTTAGCTCAGGGGTAGAGCACTGCCTTCACACGGCAGGGGTCACTGGTTCGATCCCAGTATCGTCCACCATAATTTAAGAAGCCCGCTGCACAGCGGGTTTTTTATTGCCTGCTTTCCTTCCTTCCATCCGTTCCGACGCGCATTCTGCTGCCCGAATGCCACAGCTGGTGTTGCATTGCCCTCTGTTGATTGCGATCGCCGCTGTTATCAGGGTAGAGTGGCGGCTGATACTTTTGACGAGGTCGGGAGATTGGGAGGTATCGTGAAGCTGAAAATTTTTGTCGCGCTGGCGTGGGTCATGTCTCCTCTCCTTGCGAACGAGCCGGCCATCAATATTCTCAAGCCCTATACCGCGATCTGCAAGGACAGCAGTGCGATTCTTTATCGCACCGTGGACGGCCGGTGGGTCAACGAGCATATGCCAGGTGTAAGTACCTACGAACTTCGCAAGCTTGATTACTCCGCCAATAACAGCAATAAATCGGACCGGGCCGCCAGCGATCTGGCCTCCTGTACTGGCATGCGGATCACGGAACTCGCCTCGCATGTTCATTTCATCGAGCATTGTTATTCGGTGAAGGAAATTCCCTTCCAGGGCGAAGCGTCGGAGCGTAGCGAGATGTGCAGCGAATATTATTTCGAAGGCGAGATCGTGTCGGTGGATTGCCGCATTGTTAGCTTTCAGCCGAATGGCACGTTTCAGAGCAAGCAGTGGATCATGGATATGAAGGGCGGCCCGGATGCCATCCTGCAGTCCAGCGGGAATTGCAGGGTGCTTGCCCAGTAGTTATTCGCCACCCTAATACTTGCCAGGCTTCTCGGTCTATAACCGGAGATCTTTGCCAGTTGGCTGCGCCCATCTTGGCACCGGGGAAAGGTTCTGTGGTTCGGAAATGAAGTGTCTTGACTGTTCCGACCACGGTTCGTTTTCCGCTGGTTCCTGCTCTGCAAACTCAGGTGGTGTGTTTGGTCTCAGGGGAAGTGATACCAGCAGGGTCGCTCCTTGTCCTGGCGCACTGGTAAAGCACAGGTGCCCGCCCAGTGTTTTTGCTCGTTCCGTCATACCCAGCACTCCAAACGATTCAGGTTTGCCGGGATTGTGCTCGGATACGCCTTTCCCGTTATCCCGGACCTGGAGATGAAGACTGTCCTGGTCTGTCCATATCCTAATGTGAACCTCGCTGGCTTGTGCGTGGCGAGCAACGTTGCTGAGCGATTCCTGCACGATGCGGAAGAGAGCGATGGAAACGGCTTCCTCCACCACTTCCAGGTCGGTTTCCCACGACAGGTGGCAACATAGGGAGTGCTGTTTCTGGAACTGGCCGCATTGCCACTGCAGGGCAGCCAACAGGCCTTGATCCAGTATCGGGGGACGCAGGTTGTTGATGATGCGGCGTAGCGAGCGGGTGGCGGCATCAAGCTTGTCAGCCAGTTGCAGCAGGTGTTCGTCCGGGGCCGGGCTGCCGTCGAGCAGGGCAGCGAGGTCGTAACGCATGACCAGCAGGTATTGCCCCAGATCGTCGTGGATTTCGCGCGCAATGCGCTTACGCTCCTCCTCGCGCGCCTGTTCCTTGTAGACCAGTAGCCTGCGTATACTTTTTTCCGATTTTTCCAGTGCCAGTGTGGCCTTCTTGTACGCGGTAATGTCGCGGCTGGTGCCGCGGTAGCCGCAGAAACGTCCACTGCGATCCCAGAAAGGTTCAGCATTGGTGCAAAACCAGCGCTCGCTGCCATCGGGAAAATAGACGCGATATTCAAATTCCTTTACGGGCTGCCGCGCTGCCAGCGTGCGGCGATGCGCTTCCCACTCTTCGGCAGTCAGGTCGATGGATGGGAAATCCCACATCCGTTTCCCGAGCATAGGTTTTGACCGCATTCCTTCCTTGTCCATGCCTATCGTGAAACGATGTTCTGTATCAGTTTCCCAATACCAGTCCGAAGAAATGTGGGTCAAATGCTGGAATCGTTGCCGGCTTTCCTGCAAATCCCTCTTTAGCGCCTTGCGCCTTTCTATATGCTTGCGCAAGCGGCGATTATTGCGTTCAAGTTCGGCAGTGCGCTTGGCGATAAGGTCCTCAGCATATTCCGTGTAGGCGGTGCTGCGGCGCACCCATAACGCGGCAATCCCGCTCAGTAGCAAACCGCCGAACAAGATGGAAACAGAAAGAGAGTGGTGATGGATAAAGAAGTGAGGCTGACGGGAAACGACGATATGCCAGGGCTGGCCGCCCAGCCATAAGGTGTGGGTGGAAGCTGGAGGCTGATTGTAGAGAAGATTCCGGAAAATAGCGGGCTGCTGATCGGAGGGAGTGGGCAGAGAACCTAGTCTTAACAGGGCGGGGAATTGTTCGTGGTCGGAACCGGGAATGACTTCTATGCCGATGTCGGGTTGATGAAGCAAGGGGAATTGGGCGAGCAGCTCGCGAAACAGGCCGACAGCATTCAGGGTCAGCGCGACTTCACCGATTTGCTCCGGGTAATGGAACGTTGCGCCGTCAACGGACAACGGGCGGTCATAGACTGGCAAGATCAGGGTAATGCTGTCCTGATGAATGGGCAGCGTGATTTCTTCTGGCGGATAGAGCGCGGTGGCCGCCGGCAGGCCAGTGCTCATGGCGCGGGATATCGCATCATCTTCCGCATTCAGTGACACGGCATCCAGGCCGCGGATGAAGATGCCGGTTTCAGCAGGCGCAATATGCTCCAGCACATGGTAGTTCAGGCGCTCTTTTGCCGGGACATGCTGCTCATTTTCCAGTTCCGTGATCCGGAAGCCCGGATACTGTTTTTGCATGCGTGCTTCATAAGCCTGGCGATCTTCGTGGCTGACGATACGCCGGAAGGTTACATGCTGGGCGAAATGCCGTTCAGTGAGAATATGGTTGGCAACGAAGGCGAACACGTTTTCCTGAAACGGCTCGGCGTCCATCAGCACGTCGCGTGCGTGGCGCAACTGGTCCGTTACTTCATGAAGTCCGATACGCAAATTGGCAATGTGCCGCGATACGTCACCCTGAAAAGCCTGGTCTGTTTCGTCGAGTTCCAGGTGCCGGACAGCCCCGAATAACAAAAGCGTCAGCAGTACCCCATAGAGCATGACGCGCCAGGCCGGTGAGGGAAGCGTAAAAGGCGTTACGGATAAACGGCCGGGACGCTGGGACATGGCAAGGCAGTCGAATTAGGACGAGCTTATTTAAGCTGCATAAAACTTGCCTATATGGAATGCTTGTTTCTACGTGGAAAATGCTTGATGTTTATCAAATGTTACCGGTTATTGTCCGTGCTGATTCAGTAACGGATTCTCATCCGTTTAAAACCTTTTCAGCAGCCGTGGCAACGTTCTCGACGATTCGGGTGCGCGCAGGGTTGTTCTGGTTTTCCCAATCGGGCTCATTGCGTGCCGGTTGCAAGGCCTGAAGCAAAGTGCGGTATCGGCCTTTCAGGTCGCGGGATGTGCCAGCACCCAAGGCAATCTTGTCCTGAGCAGCGTGTCCGCGCTGCTCAAGTACGGTGATCAGGTACAGCAGTCGTTCCGTCGTCAGCAGCAAAACCTCATTTTGCAAAACCATTTCTTCATTACCCTGCGTTCTTGCATAAGCCTTGCGCAACAACTGCCGCCAGTTCTGGTTACCCAGGCCGCCCAGCGTCGCTCCCAGCGCAGTGCCGGTGCCCAGAGACAATCCGGCAAAGGCAATATCGGCAGCAAGGCCCAATGCCATGCCAACCACGGCACCGCTTCCCAAGCGCTTGGCAGCATCCTGCAGCAGTTCCGGGTCGAATAGCGTGTCTTCCCAATGGCCGTTCAGCCAAGGCAGCGCATCGGTCTCCGATTCATCTTCGCGGAAACCGTAAATCTGCAGCAGGTCGCCGATGCAACGCCGTACGCGCTGTGCCACCTCATGCTGGAATTCACTGACGAAGGCATCTTTGCGGTTTGCCTGCTCCAGTTCTTCCTTGCTGATGCTGCGACGCAAGGCCGCGAGACTGACCAGGGTTTCTGCGACGGAGCGGCAGGCTGCCTTGCGCCGTTGCTGTGCCTGTTTTTCCAGTTCGCGTATGACCCGCTGCAGCGTTGCTTCGTGGGAGCGCAGCAGGACGCTCAGGTCCGAGAACAACCTGCGCTCGGAGCCGACAAAGGGAGCGACTGCATCGAATTCGATATAGGTATGCAGGTTGTAGGCCGCCAGAATTGTTCGCCACTTTTCCTTACGACTGTCCGGCGCCCGCACGAAGTTAAGCACCGGCATGATGGGTTTGCCGCACCAGGTCAGTATTTCTATCTCGTAGCGAAACTTGGGTAGGTCGGGCTCGCGCGTATCGATCACGTACATGGCGGCGTCGACATCCAGCATCTTGCGCAATACCTTGGCTTCCTGCTCGAAGCGTTGCTGCGCTTCGGGGCTCTCGAGAAAGGCGCGTATACGTTCGGGCGGCGTGGCGTAATCCCGTTGATCCTTCACGTAATCGATCAGCCCCGCCGAGTCTTCCAGTCCAGGTGTATCGTAAAAACGCACCAGGCTTTCTTCATTGACCTTGAAGTCGATGGCTTCCACATGGCGGGTGGTGCCAGGGCGATCCGATATCTCGCCAAAGCCTGGATGGCGGGTCAGCGAACGCAATAGCGAAGTCTTGCCGGCATTGGTGTGGCCGACCACGGCAAGCTGAATCGGTTCAGTCATTGCTGTCCTCCATCCATAACGCGACCTCGTCGGTGTGCGTGAAGCAAGGTACGGCTTGCATGTTCATGTCGGCCAGCCAGGTGGTCCAGCGCTTCGCCGAAAGAGCATCGTCGTCCAAGGGCAGGAGCAGCAGGGCGCAGCGGACGGCATGGGTTGCTGCTTCGCGTATGAAATGAGCCGTACCGCGATCGGGACTGGATTGCTTGTTGCAGGCAAACAGCAGGAGATACGGCCGCTGGGTGGTCAGCTTGTCCAGTATGGCTCGGCGTTCCTGGTTGCTGCCGGCAATGCGTTCCATCATGACTGCATTGCGCGGCATATTCTTGGGAGGCCAGGACATTTCTTCCGGCAATTCGAAACCTACCACGGCAAGTGTTACGGCCTCGCCAGGAACCGGTGAACGCGTCAGCGGCCGCACCGTTTGCAGGGTTTTTTTCTCGCGGTCGACGACGGCTGAGGGCTCCATTGTATTCAGGCGAGCCAGCAGCTTGGCAAAATAGGGAAGCGAAAGATCCAGTTTCATGTGCTTCACGCGAGAGCGCCACACGGCCCAGCTTATCAGCAGAAGGACAAGGCGCGGCAGCAGGCCGTAGATGGCAATGCAGCCGATCAACCACCATGCCCAAGCACGATGATCGCTGTACGGGGAGTCCGGTGTCAGCAAGGTTGCCGAATCCGGCAACGGGAATCCGAGTTGGTGGGGGAGCCAGCCGCTGATTTGCACGAAGCCTACAAAAAAGTCGGCCGGCAGTATGGTGGTTTCCCAGGTCAGGCGATAGGAATGAAATGAGAAGGAGATGCCCAGGGTAATCAGCACCGCCAGCAGTCCTACGCTCCAGAACGCATGGCTGGCGATGCCGGCCACCCATGGCAATAAGCGATAACGTGCATAGAGCGAGAGGGCAGCGTCCAGTACATCCCAGAAATACGGGCCGCGGCGAATGGGCAGGCGTGCAGCGGCACGCAGCATGATGCTGCCCAGGGAACTTTCTTCGGCAAGGTCGCTGCGCCAAAAGGTCAATAACCAGAGCAGCAATGCGAGCAGATGCGGGCCGAGTGCCAGTAGCAGGGCATACGGTGCATTGATAGTGTTGTCTTGGCCGGTGACCGAAGCCGCAATGCCGGTACCGAGGATAATTGCCATGACCGCGAGTGCCAGCCCGGTATAACGCACCAGGGATTTCCAGTGCTGTACTTCAGTCGGCAGGTGCAGGGAAGCGGCCAGTACTTTGGCCCGCTCCAGTAATTGCCCTTCACGGTCACGGTGCCGCTCGAATGCTCGCTGTATTGCCGCATCATCGGGCAGAGGCTGCCTTTCCTCTATGATGCGTACCGTTTCGGCAAGCAGGAAGTCGGAGGGCGGTGTCCGGCGGGAATGATCGGTCAAGCTTTGTCCTCGTGCCTGTGTAAGGGGGATGTACCTGGGTTTTTAACGCAGGAGATCAAGAGGTAATCTCATAAAGGGTGTTTTGATTATAGCAACACTCATGCCTGTGCAAGTCAGGCCACATCAGGGTTTCGACGCATTGGGGCATCTGCCAGGTGGACGTGGATACGGACATTAAGACGCATATTGAATCGCCCGGGCTTCGAGAGGGCTTTATTTCTTGCGACATATCGTACTCAGTGTATGAATTTCAACAGAGTAAAACATGTGGAGGTGCGCAGGTGCTAGCATCTGGAATATTCAGTTTTCATGACCGCTATCTTGCGAAGCACACCTATCCTGCAGAAATCCCGTTCATTGCAACACTCTGTACGGACCTATCTGGTCGCACTGGTGCTGGCCTGCCTGCTGCCAGGCTTGCTGGGGGCGAGCGCCATGTTCCTCTATCAGTATCGGGAAGGGCGGGCCCAACTGGAGCTGAATACGCTTCATACCACCCGCGCCTTGGTGCAGGCCGTCGACAATCATTTACTGAAGGTGGGGGCGGTAGCCCAGGCGCTGGCAGCCTCGAATTCACTCAAGGATAGGAATTTTGCCGAATTCCATAAAAAAGCCCTGGAAATCATCGCTGTCGATGCTTTGACTCCCAGCATGGTGTTGTGGGATAGCTCGGGAAGCCGAGTTCTCGATACTTCGGTGGAATTCGGCCAACCTTTGCCCCCGGTAGATTTATCAAATCATGTCAGGCAGGTATTCGAGAGTGGCGAACTGCAGATTTCCGATGTCATTCAGAACGCAGGGGACCCGCAGCCGTACATCAGTATTACAGCACCAGTGGTGATTGAAGAGAAAATCAGCTATGCACTGAGTCTGATTGTCCCGCCAAGGCATATTGTCGACATATTGCTGATGCAGAGCTTGCCCTCCGGCTGGATTGTAAGCGTGCTGGATACCCAGGGCACGATCTTCGCGCGAAATATGGATTTTGATCGTTATGTCGGCAGGCGCGCAACGCCAGCCCTGTCTGAAGCGATGGCAAAAAGCAGGGAGGGCATATTCGAAGGCAAGACCCAGGAGGGCATTCCGGCACTGAACTTTCACAGCAGGTCCGCGCTGACGGACTGGAACATTGCCATCGGCATTCCCCGCGAGATACTGGAGGCGGGACTGATGCAGCGGCTTTTGTTGCTGGCATTAAGTGTGGCGCTGTTGTTTGCAATCGGCGTGCTGCTGGCATGGTTCATGGGAGGACGGATCGCAGCATCGATGAGAATGCTCGCGCAGGCAGCCATTGCGCTGGGACGCGGAGAGTCGGTGCCTCAGGTGAAAACCGATGTAAGAGAGGCTGACGAAGTAGGCAGGGCCATTCATTCAGCA